>NZ_NPJK01000017.1:0-657 GCF_002251285.1 Prevotella sp. P5-64 | reverse complement strand
ATATACTCCGATGCGAAACTGTGACATAAAGTTTGTAAATAAGGAAATAACACCTTTTGGTGGTCTTTCCCTGTTCTTCAAAATGCTTGAGAAATGCCATTTTGAAGAGCATGTTATGCAAAGTGGTGTACCTCTTCAAGGTTCCAACCGTGGTTACAAACCGATCCAGCTGATATTGGGATTGTTTGCAGGTGTGTGGTGTGGCGCAAGTTGCTTTGGTCATCTTGACGTGGTTCGTTATGACGCTGCACTATGTGACCTATTAGGATGGGAACGTGGAGCAGACCATCGTGCATACCAGCGCTATCTCAATAAATTCTCTCAAGCTGTCAACCAGCGTGTTTTCGGAAATTTGTTCCGTTGGTTTTTCTCCGAGTTGAAGTTCGACAACTACACTTTAGACTTCGATTCTACAGTGATGGTCCGTGAGGGAAGTCAGGAAGGAGCAGCCAAAGGATACAACCCAAAACGTCCTGGACGACTCTCGCATCATCCTCTCCTTGCATTCGTTTCCGATGTAAGGATGATAGCAAATTACTGGCTACGTCCAGGCAACACATCCGCAAGTACCAATTATCTGTCGTTTCTTGAGGACACGCTCTCAAAACTTGAGGGCAAACGTGTCGGGCTGGTCCGCATGGATAGCGGTTTCTTTGC
>NZ_NPJK01000016.1:0-63135 GCF_002251285.1 Prevotella sp. P5-64 | reverse complement strand
ACCACTTTGCATAACATGCTCTTCAAAATGGCATTTCTCAAGCATTTTGAAGAACAGGGAAAGACCACCAAAAGGTGTTATTTCCTTATTTACAAACTTTATGTCACAGTTTCGCATCGGAGTATATCCTTTTTTTCGTGGTAAAGTTAGTAAATATTTATAAATCAAGCATATACAAAGCTGTTTTTCTAATGGCGGTCATTAGAAAATGACAAGAAACTTTTTCTAATGACCGATTTGGGATAAACAAAATCGGAATTGCAGGACGAGAACTATTCGCACAGTTCTTCATGAGGATTTATGATGAAATCCCTACATCGGTGCTTGCTCAATTTTCAACTTTGAAAATTGAGCAAGCACCGAACTTTCGTGATTTCCGCCAGGCTTTCCGAGCGAAGCTCGGTCGAAATTTTGTAGTTCCTGCCAATAGCTTCGATAACGTAAAGGGAGAATTCCCAATTGGTTTCTTTATTTGGCATCTTGGAGAAGAAACCATCTTTACACAAACCATTACTGACATTTTTGATGCAAAAGGAAATTGCCTTGGAAATAAGACACTCATTGCATACGACAGTTTCAATTCTATAAACGATTGGATTATTTCTACAAGGAATAGACCTGGAGAGAGGAACATTGGTTTCATGTCTGCTAAAGGCAATGATTTTCAGAACACAAATTACATTTTTATAATCAACGACAAAAAACAGCTACCACATCCACGTGGTACATGGATAACAACCAAGAATATCAAAGAAATCTCCATATATCTTGCTGTTAGACACAGTATAGAAGCCACATGGCTTAATGACCGAGACCAATTCCTTTATCCTAACGATGGATGGAAGAGTGACAGAGAGTTTCAAAACAACTGTCTTGTCTTCACCCTATTTAGCAACAGCAACAACATCCAAAGCCAGCATGGTACTAACCATTGGATTCCATTCAGCGAGGAAGAGGTCGGTGCACAAGACAACTTCGAGAGTCATTTTATGCACGACTTCATCATGGGTAAAGTGAAAGAGGAAAAGCCTCAGCAAGAAGGAACAATACAAGACCTATTTACAGAGCAAGAAGCTCAGACACCAGATGGCAATTCATTCACTCCAACAGAACCTTTGAAGTTTTCACAAGAAGCACAAGCTGTATTGGATGCCGGAAGAGATCTATGGCGTTACTATCACAAACAAGCAGGAGCCAACCCTAATGCTTCTTACTATGATATAAAGATGCACTTCCAAGGCACAAAGACCACAAAGAGTGGAAAGGTGCAGATGAACTCCACCAGCGAGGATGCAACCTATAATGCCTTGCTTGCCGACCTCAGACAGTCCATGAAACTACTTGCTGCTCACATAGAGCCTAAAGTGTACGACTATGGCTTCTTGAAGAAATAATCTCAATAAAACGAGAAAGGATGCCTTTAATGTTGGTCTGTTTTTCTCGTTTTATCGTAGATTTAACTTTCGTGCTTCTCAAAAGAAATCTGTCTTTGCATCATATTTCCGTCCTTCTTACATACACGACAGCTGGTCGCCTACCGCTTGATGTAATACTTTTGTACAATAGCCAATATATAACTGGTGAGAAAACATCAAGGCACTATCGCAACCCAGCACTGGTAAAAGCTATGGTAAACCATATATCTTCATAGCAAAGGATATTGCCCAAGTGACAGACCAGAAGATAGAATATTCCAAGCACAAGGGATTGGATGACAAGAAATGCGAGGCATTGCTGCTTGATTCATTGAAGGATCATGGATCGTTGACGAAATCAGAAATTGTTCATCTGCTTTGGGATGTGCTGCCTGACCAGTTGGACGACAAACAGAAGAACAATAAATTGGATTATTTGCTTAAACGATTAAGGAAAGCAGGAAAAATATGGACTGAAAGGAATGAAGTTACTTCCGTATGGCACCTCACGGAAAAATAGTTAAATTCCGTGAGGTTACAAGCACTTTTCCGTGAGGTATAAGCTAAGTCTACATATGTAATATGTATTTGTGCTGACAATCAGTCTATTACAGTCACTGGTGAGCTTGCGGAAAATTTTTATTTCAGAAAAATTTCGTGAGGTTTCCGCACATAAACCCTCAAGACAGACTCTTATTATGGAAGACATTCAAGAGAAATACAACCATCTTCTCCAGCAGAATGAGGCTCTTCGTCAGGAAAACGAAGAGTTGAAATTGCTTCTACATGCGCACGGCATTGAATATAAGCCCAAGCACGCAGAAGAGAAGGAGGCTGTATATTCACCCTTCGCCTTCCCATCCGTCAAACTTTCCATAGAGGAGCGTGTCGCCATTTTTCATTCCTTGTTCAAGGGCAGAGAAGATGTGTTTGCGCGAAGATGGTTCAGCAAAACAACTGCCAAGAGCGGTTACCAACCTGTCTGTATCAACGAGTGGAGGCGAGGCGTATGTGACAAAAAGAAATTCAAATGTGCAGATTGTCCTAATAGACATTTTGCGCCACTTACTTACCAAGACCTATATCGTCATTTGGAGGGCAGGGACGAGAACTGTTGTGATGTTGTCGGACTGTATGCCATAATGCCCGACAACAACTGCGCCTTTCTTTGCACCGATTTCGATGACAAGAGCTGCAAGCATGGTTATCAAGACGAAGTTCTTGCATTTGTAGGAGTATGCAAAGGGTGGAAAATTCCTTATGCCATAGAACGCTCGCGCTCTGGCAATGGTGCCCATGTGTGGATTTTCTTTGAAGAGCCAATACCGGCTTTCAAGGCAAGACGATTAGGGAATGCCATCCTTACAGAGGCTATGCGACATAATGGTCGTATGTCCTTCAACTCATACGATAGATTTTTCCCAAACCAAGACAGAATGCCCGAAGGAGGCTTTGGCAACTTGGTCGCCTTGCCATTGCAGGGACAGGCTCGCAAAAGTCGGAATAGTGTTTTCGTAGATGACGATTTCCTGGCGTACAAAGACCAGTGGGCTTTCCTTTATCACATCAACAAGATGAAGGATACTGAAGTTGACATGCTGCTAAATCTACATGTCTGTGAAGAACTTGGAGCACTCACCACTTCAAGTGAGAGCAAGCCTTGGGTTACACCTATACCACAAGACATTTCCAAGGGCGATTTTTATTCTGAAATAGAAGTCACCAAGGCCGATAAGATTTACATTCCGCTAAAGGCTGTTTCGGCAAAAGTTCTGAATCACCTTAAAAGAATAGCATCATTCAAGAATCCGGAGTTTTATAGCAAGCAGACACTGCGACTTTCCACATATTCCACCCCTCGCATTATCTCATGTTTTGACATCACTGACGACTATCTCGCCATGCCCCGTGGATGTGAAGATGCAATACTCTCTTTTCTCAATGAGAATGGAGCAAAGTATAATATTGTTGACGAGACCAACCACGGTACACCGATATCTGTTTCTTTCCAAGGTAAAGAACGAGAAGAACAACAGGCAGCAATCAACGCATTGCTAATGCACAACAATGGCGTGCTTTACGCTACTACTGCATTTGGAAAGACAGTTACAGCGGCCGCAATCATTGCACGAAAAATGGTGAGTACACTCATTCTTGTTCATTCGAAGGCATTGCTTGCCCAATGGCATGAACGCCTGACGGAGTTCTTGAGTATTGACTATGTAGATCCATCGATGCCGAAGAAGCGTGGTCGTCGCAAGAAATTCTCCACGATAGGTTGTCTCGACTCTACAGGCAACTCACTTCATGGCATTGTTGATGTCGCACTCATCCAGTCATGTCTTGATGGCGATAGTGTAAAGCCTTTTGTTGAAAACTATGGAATGGTAATAGTGGATGAATGTCACCATGTATCTTCGGTAACATTTGAGAATGTACTGAAGGGCGTAAAGGCGCAGACGGTTTATGGCTTGACGGCAACCCCTATCCGCAAGGATGGACATCAGCCTATTATATTCATGCAGTGTGGCCCCATTCGTTTCTCAGCTGATGCTAAAAGTCAGATGATAAACCAATCATTTGAGAGGTATCTCATTCCTCGATTCACATCATATCGTTCCATTACTGATGACAAACAGTCTATAACGACATTGTATCAGTTGCTTTCAGAAGACGAGATACGCAATACGCTCATAGTAGAAGATGTGTGTAAGGCTGTTGAAGCTGGAAGAACGCCAATCATTCTGACCAACAGAACTGCTCATGTCACCATATTAGCCGAAAAGGTGAGGGATAAAGTGAAGAATGTTGTCACATTGACAGGGACAGGAAGCACGAAAGAGAAACGGGAGACGCTGCAACACCTGCATGAGATTTCCAAGGAAGAACCTTTGGCGATAGTCGCTACGGGAAAATATGTAGGCGAAGGTTTTGACTATCCTCGCCTTGACACCCTGTTCCTTGCCCTTCCTGTTTCATGGAAAGGGCTTATAGCCCAGTACGCAGGGCGACTGCACCGCGAAAACGATGGAAAGAAAGATGTGCGCATCTATGATTACATTGACATTCATGAACCTGTCTGCGATAATATGTACAGGAAACGACTGAAGGGTTACGCTTCCATTGGATATAAAATCATTTCCAGACATTCACCCACATTGTTTGACAATGTGCAAGATATAGGCGTACCTATTTGTATGGAGCAGATATTCAACGGTAGAACATTTTACCGTCCTTACTCTTCAAGTATTGGAGATGCCAAGCGCTCCATCGTTGTTTCTTCTCCCAAGTTATATAGGGTAGAGCGTAATGTTCTGGTCAATCAGTTGAGCGAGTTGGCTCATATTGGAATCGAAGTTCTCATTATTACGACAACAAATACCCTTGAAACAGAATACCTTCTGCAAAGAGGATTGTCTGTAAGAATATTGCCAGAAGTAAAACTGTGCACAACTATCATAGACAAAAGCATTGTGTGGTATGGCGTTATAAATGCTCTTGGCTATGCAACGGAAGAGGATAATGTGATAAAAGTTGTAGACGACAAACTGGCAAATGAGTTGATGAAAACTCTTCTCTCTTGTTGATTTTAGCCCAACTATTACAGCGACTTACGCTTAGGCGTAGGCCGCTGTTTTGGGTTTCTGCGCAAACAATGCGTAAACAAACTGTTTGAGTTGTTGGATGTTTACGCTGTGATATTTTATGAAACTCCCCATCATTCCATAAGATGTTATATCATGTCTTGTTTTAATATGCGATTGAAGAAATTTGCTTCATTCCAATAAATTTTTCATTGAAACATGATACATTGTCATGCAAAAGCCTTATCTTTGCGATGTCTATACTCATACCGAAAGCCCCGATGGGCAGAGGTTGGGTAGACATATACATAATAAGGCGTAACTGTACGCTTTGGTTTTGACAGTGTAAGAACTTCGCAAACTCTCAACTGCTAGTCAAAAACAAAGCAACGGGAACGCCTCATGGGGTGTATTGTATACAGCCCTTATTGGTTTCGGATGGTTATACTGTTCGTTGTCATTGGGGGAATTATATACTTACATCAACGTGGGGCTTTCGGCGTTGCTCGTTTCGACTGGCAGGGCAATGCGAAGGCCTTTACACTGTGGGACGAGTGACAGGACTGGCTCCACGTTTCTTATTTTTTGTATATCAAACTATTGTATAACGTTTAAATTTCTCCTAAGGAGTCAAAGGAGATATGTTTGGAACTATGAAATGCAAAAACTGTGGAAAAGAAATCCCTGATGATTCTAAGTTTTGTACGTTTTGTGGGGGAAAAATAATCAAACAACAAAGCTTTCTGAAAATGTATTATGCTCAAATAAGAGATGTTTTATTTCTGAGCGTATTTATAGCTATTACTATTGAACTATTGCTAATATTTCTTCAAAATACAGGTGTTTTTTATACCGCCCCTGTAAGGATAAGTGGTGTAGTTGACGTTAATCTCCAGCAAATCAATGGGTCATCAGACGCTTTTATTTACAAGGAGAAGTGGAACAACTATGATGAAAAATATAGCTCAGAACCAACAATACCAGTAACAGCTAAATAATCATGAAAATGAAATGTATATTATTCTGTGGATTGCTCGCTTTTCTTGTGGCATGCTCCACTGATGAACAGACAGATTTGAATCGATTGAATATAAAAGGCAATGTTGTGAAACTTGAGGTTTCGACACAGACAACAATCCCCATAAGTGAATGGCTGTACACAGATATAGATAAGGTTGATTTCCATCGCAGTATCAGAAATGACGCAGTGTATTCGTTCTGTGGACAAAGCTCAATGACATTTGACAAAGCAGGTAAACTGTCTGAACTTATTGTGTTTGACAATATGGGAAACACGATATATAGAAATCCAGAAATTACACGACCGCTAACATTATATAATCCTATAAATATTAATGTAAATGAGTTGGCTGATGGCTGGAGTTATGAAAATGACAGTATGGGGCGCATCGTGAAACAAAAGAATGAGCATGACGGAAAATTAATCTTTGAGAGGTTTGTAACCTATAACAAAAGAGGCGATATAGATATGATAGTATGCAAATACAATCATCTAAAATTGCAAGCATACGACGAAACGTATACTCCTGCTGACACAACCTTTTTCAAATATACCCAATTTGACGGGGAGGGCAATTGGACAGCGGCAACTATACAAAAGCGTGGTCGGCTGAAAACAGACTCTTACGCAATGAATGTTCGGCGACAACTAACTTACGCCGAGCACGAAAAGCAGAAAGACTTGATTCGCAATTTGCAAAGTTGGAATGAGGGAATAATAAAAAGCATGCCCGTGCATATTAAAATGAAACCATGGTATTTCTTTGGAGATGCCCTCCAACTGGAAATGCCGGAACGCATGCGATTGGAAGAGACTTTGTCTACAAACGACAATTTGAAAGTCTACAAACTGGACACAGACAGTGGATATTTTTCTATTTCCGTATCAATAGGGCAACAAGACGAAAGTATATATGATGTGACAGATGAAGAGGCGAACAATGCAATGACGTATTCGTTGGCGCAGAGCGGAATCGTCATTCTTAAATGGCAAGGGTTCTCAATAGTAAATGTCAATGGAAAACGTTTTGGCGAAATAAATTACAGCCATTACGCTTCTGGGGGTTTTCTTTCCACAGGCGACCCAGTTGTCGTGAAAATACTGTCGTATCAAGAAAACGGAACAAACGCTTGCGCAAGTATATCATTCGGTTACGACTCGTGTCATGAGAGTTTATACAAGCCTCTTATAGAAAAAATATTATCAACTATAAAAATCAATTAACATGATGACATTTAGTGAATCAATCAAGACGTGCTTCAAAAAGTATTTTGACAGTGAAGGGCGTGCCACACGTGCAGAGTATTGGTGGTTTCAATTATTATGGTGGTGTGTCATAATATTCGGTATAACTATGATGTTTGCGACAAAAGGCGATACGGCTGGTGCATTTGCCATAGTATGGATGTTGTTCTTTGCATTTACAGTGGTACCGAACTATTGTGTATGCGTAAGACGATTGCACGATACGGGGTGGTCTGCCAGAGCTTTCTTCTGGTGCTTGTTGGGAGTTTGGGTAGGGCTTATTATCATCAATATAAGAAATATATTTCCAAGCGATGATGACAATGAGTATGGACGTAACCCATTTATGTTGAAAAAGTTAAAAGAGGCACAAATGGAGCACACATCCTGTATTCCAGTAAGAATTGAGGAAAATGAAATATCACAGGATGAAGATACTCGCTATATGCCACACAGCACAATGGCAGAAGACATTTCAAAACCGGCAGAAACCGCAGAAAGCACGCCTACAACGACGGCTATGTCTGCGGATGCAATAAATGTGGCATCGCAAGAAAAAGAACATACCCAAATGAGATATTGTCGTTTCTGTGGGGAAAAAGTGGCTAACAAGGACGCTGTGTACTGTAAGAAATGCGGAAAAAAGCTATAACAAACAAATAGAAGTATATGCAAAACTGTAATAATCAATCATATTGCCGTTACTGCGGCTATATGATTGATGCTGATTCAAAGTATTGTATCTATTGCGGTGTGAAAGTGTCATACAGCAACACTTCATATTATAAGTTGAAAAGGGTTGTCTTGAAATTTTTTAAGGTAATATTGGGTACAATAATGGCGGTTTTTGGGGGTCTGATTCCTTTTTTGATAGCATATTTATTATTTCCTTATACGTTATGTGACGTCCAGGAATGGATGTGGAATTTTTCGTTTACAGGTGGCGTAGCTTTTTTGTTAGGATGCTTATTATGTGTTTTCACGAAACTGAAATCTCGAAATGTTGCTTATAGCATCGTTTCATTGTTGATTTTAGCCTGGGGTATAATGATATATGTGCGTTATCAAGAAAAATCTTATGTTTTAAGGGATGAAAAGCAGGCAGATGAAATCTGTACATCATCGTTAGATGAATCTTGGCCAAATGATATTTATGATAAAGACAATAATGTTTTGCCAACACAGGAAGAAATAGACGAGACTAATGCCAGACTGCCTATTATAGAAGCAGAAGGAACATTGTTCACCCATGTTTCATATGATGAGGCGACAAACACACAAACCTTTTATTATGATTACACTCAAGAAATAGACGAATCCGTAATAACCGCTGAATTTATCAATCAGCGCAAAGCACTTATGATTCAGGCTCTGAAAGATGGAAATACGGAGAGATTAGAAGCTGGTGTTACTTACCTGTATGTATATCGTTCTGTAGGTGGTAGAGTTTTATACCAAATACAGATAGATTCTGACGATTTATAGGTACTGACAGTATGTTGCTTATAATGATTTCCATTACACAACGATTCACGGAATAGAATAACCCTTCTACGAAGGTTTGGTAAACTCACTTTCCCCAATAATAGGAAAGAACACCCTTATGGTCATGGCTTGCCCTAAATACATAAGGCGATGACAAAGGTAATGGCTTTTTTACAGATTGCCAAATAAATGGAGTTTCTTTGAGATTGTTTAACTATCATACTTGCTGTAGAAGCATAAATTAGACTTGAAAACGAGTCGTACACTATCTAATACAGGGAAAAAGTGGCAATATTGCCAAAAATTCCGTGTACATACTATATTGCACGACTAAAAAATGCCAACATTGACCTTTTTTAGTCGTGAAGGTTTGTCGACCTGAATTAAATCCGCTACCTTTGCATTACCAAAAAAATGCCAATATTGGCAAAAATAAGGAATGGCATGGAAGAGATACAAGAATCCCGATCACTGATGAGCATAGATGACTCTTTCAAGAAGATTATCATTGTTAAAGACCACATCATGCCCCGTCGAAATGAAGAAGGTATTCTTACAATCGGGCTTTTCGATTTCTTGCTCAAAGAAAACAGTTTGGATTTATAGCCTCTGAATAAAGTGTTTGTGTGGGTTAAGAGAATTCCTCCGATATCTGCGTAAACAATGCGTAAACAAACTGTTTGAGTCATGGATATTCAATGGTATAGTATAATATATCAAGTGGAGATAACTCGTTGATTATCATCAAAAGTTTATAATAACAAAATATCACGGACTATCATTCTATTGGTCTCATAATCTGGAGGCCCCTGGTTCAAGCCCAGTCTGGTCCACGCTTCTGTTACAGCGACTTACGCTTCGGCGTAGGTCGCTGTTTTGGCTGTACGCTCGCCATAAGTATTCTCCAACGGGTAAAAAAACAGCCTGCTGCCCCATAATTAAGCGATGTTGTAGACGCATAATTGGGGAAAATGCTGTACTTTTGTAGGCGAGGATAATAATCAAGTGGCTTATGAATAAAGAAAAAGGCAATTTCTTCCTCCGTTCCAACGAGGTGAATCATATCAGTAAGGAGGATTACGCCAAGGTAGAAGTATTGGTGAATGCAGTAAAGGCTTTTGCTCGTAGCACCTACCAGTGCGTCTATATCATCGACTATTTTCATCAGGATTTCGTCTATGCATCCAACAACCTCGCTTATCTCTGCGGATTGGAACCCGAGCAACTGATAGAGGCCGGCTATCAGATGTATATCGACCATGTTCCGGAAGACGACCTGCAGATGCTGCGCGAAGTGAACAAGAAGGGTTTCGACCTTTTCAACGAATTGCCTGTGGACGACCGGCTGGACTATACCATCTCATACGACTTTCATCTTATCAATGGCAGACACAGCCGATTGATTCATCATCACCTTACTCCTATCCTCCTATCTGAAGACGGAAGAATCTGGCTCGCCCTCTGCACCGTATCGTTGGCAGCTACTGATGAACCAGGACATATCATTATGCAGAAGAATGGTGAGAGTAGCTATTATGAATATTCCACCTCGCGCCACAAGTGGGAAAAGAAAGAAGGCATAACCTTGAGCGAGACCGAGAGAGATGTCTTGAGATTGTCTGCCCAAGGTTACACGATGAAGAATATCGCCGACCGACTCTGCAAATCGGAGGATACAATAAAGGCTTGCAAGCGCAACCTTTTCGCAAAGATGGGCGTGAAGAACATTGCCGAGGCGCTGTTTCATGCCGTCAATTATCAGATGATATAATGTCAGGCTGTATGGAAGTTAACTCCTAAAACTCCTGATATATGAATCATATCTCTTCCAACGATGGCGAGAGATAGAACTTGGGGAAGTATTTCACCTCCTTGCCTTCTGCAAGGTCAACGAGGATATTGGCACAATAGCCGGCGGCAATATATGTCCCGATGCCCAGTTGCGGAAAAGACTTCTCAGAATAGTGCCTGATGGCTTCACAAGGTGTAGGCATCTGCCAGAACATACCGTACTGCGAGATATACTTGCCCAATGAGCAACGGAAATCATCAGTTTCTCTTTTCACTACTTCGCTGAATGGATAGCCTTTCGGTTTTTCTACAGCGAGAAAGGCTGCCTTGCCAAGATTGACGGCATGGATAACGGTGATGCCCAGCTCCTTGCATTTTTCATCGAAAGCAAACGAGGTTTCGTTGTCATGCAAGGTTGCATTCACTGCATACCGGATGCCCGACAAGTCGCATGCATCCACATCTTCCATCGTCAGCGTATCCTTTCCTATGCGATAGATATGAAATCTATCTTCCTGCCGAGGGCTTTCATGGAAGTCATGGCGCAAGGCACAGGAGGCTATCAAGCCTCCCATGTCTGCGCCACTAATCAACAATTTTATTGGATTGTTCATTTATAGAGAGATTTATTGTCATTACACCATTACCGGATGCTGCAGACAGATTACATTCTGTTCTTCTGGCTTTCTCCGGCACCTGTACCTTTATACTTGCTTCTTGTTATGTTGAACTTATACCGTACAGTAAGCGACACTTTGCTTGTTGACTGTATATCAACAACCATGTCCTTCATTTTGCCAAAATGAGCAATCATGTGACTATTGTTTGTTCCAAACAAATCATAGATGAAGAGCTGAAACGACAAACGGTTTTTCAAGAAAGCCTTATATACGGAAACATTCGTACAAAACATAGGCTTGTACAGATACAGGTTCTCATTATGGCCTTTTGTAATATACGACATCATCCATGTAAACATTCCTAATTTGGTGTTGAGCGTATTGTCAAAACGGAATGAAGCCATTGGCTTGTTGAGTGATTTCCCATCGTGCGTCTCCATATCAAACCATTGCTTATCAATGGATGCTGTAAGCGAAGGGTACCAGATGCCAAACGAAGGGCGCAAGTTGATGGATGCAGCTACGTCATTATACGAATTCCCATTTACTGGCTTCATCAAGCCTATTGCAGGATTATCCTTATAAGTCTCCACTGTGGATATAATCGGATTGGAAGTATGGCTGTAGGTCATATCGAATGTCAACCATTTGTAAGCCAACTCGTAGTTGAGATTTCTACTTATCTGAGATACCAGAAATGGATTTCCCGTTTCATACGTGTATCGGTTGTCATACTGAATGCCACTGCGCAAATTATGATAGGAAGGACGATTAATGTCGGCTGCATAGCTCAATTGCATCTGTACCTTGCCTACAGGCATCGATAAGCTAAGCGATGGGAACCAATTGCCGTACGACTTGCTTTGCCCAGGCACATACTTGCCATATTCATAGTAATTGAAGTCGATGTACTCGTATCTCAGTCCTGCCTCCAAACTCAGATTACCGAAATCTCTTGAATAGGTCAAGAATGAAGATGTCATGCTTTCTGTAATACGGCTGTCGTCATCCGCTACCAAGTTAGTTGGCACTACTTGATACTTGGAAGTGTGATGGGTATTGGAATATTCACCACCCAAAGACAAATTACCTCCTAATAATGGGTAAGAAAGCACCAGTTTGGAAGCGAGCAGATGATAGTCCTTGTTAGTCAAGCTATGAGCCGTTTGGCTTTGTGCATTCATCCCCACTTCCTGGTATTGCTCTTTGGTAACATCGTTCTGGTATTCCTTCGACCATAGCCAATCTGTATTGAAATCGATGCTGAGCTTACCAATCTTTCCTACATAGTAAATATTGCTTGAAAGATTATTCTTCTGCCAAAAGAAATCAGCATGACTATCAGAATTTTCAGACAATTCTTCGTCTTGCAATATAGAAGAACTCATATCGCCGTTCCATGTTTGCTTAGGATTTCTAAGAAAACCAAAGTTGGCACCTATAGAGTTGTTGGCATCCAACTGGTAGCTGGCATCCAATCGAAAGTTCATGGCTTCGATAATACCTACTTGTCTTATCTCACTTTTCTGGTTCCAGGTCTTGTCAAGATAAGTCTTCTGCTGTAAGTCTTTATTGTCTGGCTGGTACTGCTTTGCTCCAAAGGCGTATGCGCCCAGCTCTAATCCATTCTTGCGATAGTTCATATTCAGCCTGCCATATCCTCCAATGTTCTTTTTCTCGTCGTACGATCCTTCTGTTGTAGCGTCAACCCCGAAGCCCTCGCCTTGTATCTTCTTCGTCGTGATACGGATGACCGCCTTGGTGCTGGCTGCGTAACGGGCACCAGGATTGGTGATGACTTCCACCGACTTGATGTTATCGGAATGCAAACGGTCCAGCTCGCTCTTATCCCTCATCTGTCGTCCATTGATATAGATAACAGGCTCACCGCGTCCGAATACCTTGATGCTGCCATTCTGGGCAGACACGTTAGGGATGCGGTCAAGCAGGTGCTCCATTGTTCCTGCCTTCTCAAGTATGGAGCCGACAACGGTTGTTGTCATTCCACCATTCTTCAGGATGGTCTTAGGCAGGGATGACTTCACGACTACTTCGCCGAGCATCTTACTGTCTTCTTCCATCTTGATGATGCCTACATTCTCGCCTGTGCAATCCTTGCAGACGGTCTTATAGCCTACGGATGTCACCTTGATGATTCCGCCGTTGCAGGAAGAGTCGATGACAAAGCTGCCATCCTCTCCACTCACTGCGCCCTTGACGAACGCCGAGTCTGTTCTGTTCAATAATACTACATTGGCAAACGCCAAAGGCTCGCCCTTGGCGTCCATCACCTTACCAGTGATATTCTGTGCCATCGTCTGCGTCATTGCCGTGAGGCACAATGCTGCGACTATCAGTTTCTTGTTCATATTTCCGTACTTTTATATTATTCTGAGTGCAAAAGTAGGGAAAACGGCGACGACGCCTTTGACACAAAAGTGTATTTCCGAGGTGGATGGCGGAAGAATTACACTTTTGTGTATGTCCGAATTAAGCTCATTTGCCTGTAACTGCTAACTATCTTACCCTGTTATTGGCTGATGCCGCCTTTCTGGCCATAATCAGAGATGTGCCCACATTATTTGATAGTTTGGGTGATATCGACCTAACCACTGTCCAGTCTTCTCCCCGAATGTCTATGACCGGGCGTAATCGTCTGGTCAATCCGCAGAGCGCGTTAGCTCATCTCCATAGGCACACCTATATATAATAAACAACTGAAGCATCGCAAGCAAATCGTTGCTGGCGACACTTCAGTTGTGATGTCTGTCTTTGCGTCTGTTGCTTATGCGCACCTATGCGTTTAGCTCGTTGATTTGTCTTATTACCTCATCGTTGCTGCGCTGCATTTTCGAGAAGATGCGATAGGCGAGGACGATGCCGCCGATAGCACCAATGATACCGCCTACAATACCGGCATATATGGAATTTTGTTCAAACTCGAAAGCCTCCGCAGGCAGATGTGTCAGCGCCTCGATGCCGCTCCACACCAGCCACACCACGATGGCAGGTATCTCAAACATCATCTGGATGACGCGCAGACGTTTCATGTGTGTGAGTTTTGTGATTGTGGTGACCAGGTTGTTCCGGCTATAGTCTGCATCGCTCAACGCAGAGATGTTGATACGATAGTCGGCGAAGATGTCTATGACCAATACCGTCATGAGGAAACCGTAGTTCAGCCATGAGAGGTTGGCATACATCTTGATGCCCAGCCATGCGATGGCGATGAGGGGCAGAGAGCATATCTCTATGTATACAAATTTCTTAATCCACGACATGCTGCTTTTCATCGACTTGATGATGAGTTTTTCGTTCACTATCTTCTGCTTGTCGAGCTGCTCCTTGAATTGTGCCATCTGTGAGCGTATAATCTCGAGCTCGGTATAATTCTGGTTGTTCTCCATATTTGTTACTGATTATTTGTTAGACATATTCTTCAGTTGCACTCTTATCCTTGCCAGCCTCACCGACACGTTCTTTGCACTTATGCCGACGATTTCGCCTATTTCGCCGTAGCTTATTTGTTCGAGCCACAACAGGATGATGGCTCTGTCCAGTGGCTGCAGCCGGGCAATGCGCTCGTGCAGTATTCTCACTTGTGCAGTTTCCTGTTCCTGACTGTCAAAATAGTCGACATCCATAGACAGCATAGCCCTGTTGCGCCTGCGCTTCTTGCGGTCTATGGTGACACAGGTGTTGAGAGTCACGCGATATATCCAGGTCTTGATATCGCTCTTGCCTTGGAATGAATCATAGCCGTTCCATAGCTTTACCAGCACCTCTTGAAAGAGGTCAGCCACCTCGTCGGCTTCGTTGGAGAACATGTAGCACACCGCATATATTGTGCTGCGATTGTCCTTGACGACCTGCGCGAATTGTTGTTCTTTAGGATTCATATCTTTATTGTTCAAATCTTTCTAATCCTTAGACTCGCACTTCCCGGTGTTTGCTACAGCGAGGCAGTTGTTTTTTTTCTTTCTTTGTTGACATTCCTCCTTGATGCCGTCAGCCCGAGTCACCCCGCTCAGCCTTTCCGAAACAAAAAAATGGGGGAGGGAAGTCCCGAATACTACGAAAAATGTATAACCTTGTACTTGCAGTCTACAATCACCTTAAGAGCAGCATAGGGTAAGAACTCCAGCGAGCAGTCCTTTTATCGCAATTTCCGCAAGTTTGCCGGCATGGCGCCCGGCGAGTGATATATCACGATGCGACTCAGACCTCCCTGCTTCGCGTCTTTGTCCGTGGGGCTGGTGGCGCCTGCCGGTTCCTTTTCCTTTCTTCTCTTTCTGCCCGACTTATCTGTCCTGTGCCATACGTTTCACGCCGTTCATGATATACAGCCCGCGCTGTGGAATGGATGGGAGTCTGCGTCCGTCTATTCCGTAGATGGCTGTGCTGCGGTTGGCGTTCTGACTGGTGGGGTCTGCTGTGGTTTCGTCTATCTTGGTCGATTCCGACGGTGTCTTCCTGTACAGCACGATTTTCCGGCGTAGGGTGTTGGCGTTCCATCTGTCCAGCCAAGCCCCGTTTCTCTCCACATCTACGTGTATCTCGTATGTACCCTCTGCCATACCGGCCAGGTCCACCGTGTGGCGTGTCATACTCGTCAGGTTGGTCTCGTTGTTGCGCGGTATGCTTACGCTGTAGCCCTCGCTTGTATATACCGTGGCGCCAGTGGCCGTGTCTACCATCCTGTAGCGTATTTGGGTCTTGCAGGTGGTCTGCGTCATGTATTTGGCGTAGCCCGATATGCCCAGAGTCACCTTCGGCATCTGCGTTAGGTCAAAGTGGTGCGACGCCACGCCGTTGCCGTTCTCGTCGAGCAGCTTTACCGAGGTCACCGTCACGCGCTCTGAGTAGTTCTGCGGCAACACCTCTATCAGGAAGTCCTCGGGCACGGCGATGTCGTATACCGCCGGGTCTTTGGTTTCCAGATTGTGGTCAAATTTGAGTGTCATCCTGTATTTGCCGGCTTTGAGCGCAAAGCTGCCATTGGTCCCTGTATACGAGGTCATAAACTTCACTATCCACGGAGTCGTCGTCATGCGTTGCGCCACCATGTGCATCAGATAGGCATTGGGCACCACGTAGGTCTCGCCTTCCAGACTGCCCGTCCCGTGCAGCACCACCTTCAGCTCGCCTCTTGCCTGGCGTCTGCTCAGGTTGGATATGTTCAGCTGGATGCCCGTCATCTGACTGCTGTATTCATAGGCAGGCTCCAGTATTTCGGGTTTGCCCGCGAGCAGCAGATGGGGCTTGTTGTCGTCTTGGACCAGGGTCACTTTGCCATTGTCTACAACCATCGGCACACTGTTGCCGTTGACCATGGTGGTCCAGTCGCCCCACTTGTCGGTGGCGGCGTCTATCCTGCGGCGGCCCAACGGGCGCAGATAGTATGTGCCGTCGCCAGGGCCGTCTATCTCGCTGAGGTCTATTCCCCACCAGTCGTAGTCGTAACTGTACGACCCGTAATAGGTAGACCATGTCTGTGTGGCGGTGATGCCGAAGACGTGCAGACAGGTGCCGTCCTTGTCAAAGAGGCCGATGCCCAACTTGCCGGTATAGGCGCCGTCCTCGTTCTGTGCCAGATTGCGAGCGCCTACGCCTTTGAGTTGCGCCGGTATATAAGAAGAGGTGGTAAGCCCTTCACTCACCTTGAACTGCAGTCCTTCATCGTTGTTTATCGAGAGCACTACGGGTTTGGGCTTGAGCGGCTCTATGGTGCCGTTGTTGGGGTGTATCAGCAGCGCTATCTGCTTCTCATAGTAGCGGCCGTCGCTGTTGTATCCTCCGCCAGCCGTCGCAGCCGTGTTGATGTCAAAGTAGCCGTTGTCCAGACCTCCCCATCCCCAGTTGACATGCACCAGACCGTTCTCGTCATAGCCGTCATACACAAAGGCATGGTCTCCACCGGTCATAAACAGTGGACACCCCAATGACAGTTCGTTGTATACGACCTGCAGAAACTCTCCGCCGGGGAGCAGGTCTTTCTCGAGCTGGCGCACAGTGCAGTCATAGTAGTATTGCAGCGCGTTCCACACCTTGCCTTCGTCACTGAGGGTTCCGTGCACGCCGTATGTGGCGCGCGCCAGTCTGCCCAGGTCGCGCATCAGCACTCCCACAGCCTGGGCCTGGGCTATGCTGTAGCCGCCATTGCTGTAGTTGTCTATCATGTTGTCCCAGTCGTAGTAGTCGTATGCCATGGCTCCTTCGCCCTTGGGCACTCCCTTGGGTCTCATCTTCGGCCACTTGTGAGCCGACAGCACCTGTGCTGCCGCCGTGATGGTACATCCGGTATAGGTCGGCTTGCCGCTGCTGCTCTTGGGCGTGTAGTAGTTGTAGGGATATTCCTGGCTCCACTCTGCGCTTATCAGTGGCTTTACGCTGGCTTTGGGCCTGTTGGCGTAGACCGGAATCACGTTCGCCTCGTCTGTGCGCACACTCTCTACAGTGCGTGCATAGCTGTCCAGCAGTGCCCTTAATCCATCGGGCATATTGTCGGTGTCCAGCCTGCCCTTGTCGCTGTAACCCAATACGCCGCCCACTCTGTCGTCGGCAGCCACGATGACAAAGCCTTCACCCTCCTGGCTGTTAAACAGGTGCAGCGCCGGGGCTTTGTCCTCTGCCGTGGTGTTGGCCTTGACCCTCTGCATGGTGCTGGCATTGGCCTTTACCGGATTGTTGATGTATTTCTGCGCCAGAGCTTTGGCCTTTGCCTCGTCTACCGGGCCTGCCCAGATGCTGGTTGCGGCAGCCATTGCCACTACGAGGCTACATATAAGTCTTTTCATAAGTGTCTGTTATATTTTACTTTACGATAATCTTTCTGCCGTTGATGATATAGAGCCCCGGTGCAGGTTTGCCGTAGACCTGGCGCCCCATCATGTCATACATGCGGTCGTCGCCATCGCGCTTGTCGCCCACGGCCTCTCCGATGCCCGTGGTGTCGCCTCCGTAACCATCCACACGACAACGCGCGGCGTTTTCTATCTTGTTGGTTTTGTTGTTGAACAGCACGGCCACTATCTCAATCTTGCTCTTGTCGCCTATGACGCCGTATCTGCTTATGTTGCTGAAGGTGGTGCTGTGCTTCTTCACCTCGTCCATGGCATATGGCGCGCCGAGTGAGTTGGCGATACCTCTCTCCATACCCTTCGACTCGATGGCTACATGGTTATACACCATTCCCTTGACCTTGCTATAGCCATCGCTATAGTTGGCGGCGTCGGCATAGAACTTCATCTCCTCGGGGGCATCGGCGTAGCTCGGACTTGAGTATTCGGCGTAGCTGGCCTCCTGCCGCCAGGCGGGGTTGGTCAGCCCGCTGGCGGTGAGCACATAGCCTACGCTGTAGCTGCTGCCCTCCTCGGGCGTCATGCAGGGCTCCACCTCGGTGGTCACGTCGATGGCGTCGCCCGTCGCGTCCCACCGTGCGCTTACCCCGATGTTCATATATGTCACCTTGCTCTTCTCGCTCTGGTAGGCTGTGGTCACATCATATCCCGCCGCCTTGTTGTCGCGTGCTATCCATACTGCCGGCAGGGTGGCGGCATATCTGTCTATCAGACCTTCATACACCGTCGGCGACACCACCTTGCTGATGTCGTCGGTCTTGTGTACCGACACCGCCACGACATCGTCGGGAAATCTGCGTGCCAGCGCATCGGTGGCCACCAGACCTACTGGGCAGTGCCAGCACCACATGGCGGCATAGTCTTCTACCAGCACCCGCTTGACGGGCATCTTGTTTACCGTGCAGCGGGTGATGTAGGTATAGCTTACCGATGCCTCGTTGTAGGTTCCGTTTACCTGGGTAATGTTCAGCAGCACGTCTTCCTTGCCCAGCGTCTTGCCAGCCTTGATGGCTATCCCCATCGTGCGGGTCTCGCCGTCTTCGAGCGGAGTGTCCAGCGCGACGGTCATCGGTCCCTCGCTCTCTTTGCTGTCCATGTAGTACAGGGTGTAGGTGAAGCTGGTCACGCGGGTGTCGCCCCAGTTGGTCAGGTTTATCTGGGCCATGACTTCCGCATCGCCCGGCAGCATAAATACATAGCCCGCGGTCATGGGGGCTACTGAGTTTTTAGCCCGGCAGCCTATGGCGGCGAGCATACAGAGTAATAACAGTGACAGGTATCGTCGTCTCATGCGTCTGTTGATTGGGTTTCTATTTGTTTGAGTCTCTTCTCTGCCGTCGTTGAGTTTATCGGCCCAGGTCCAGCGTCCATTGGTTGTCGTCGTTGTCTGCCAGCACCTTCAGACTCAGCCTCCCCTCGCGGCAGGTCAGCACCGCCACGGTGGCAGAGTCCATCTTATATCCCCCGCCGATGTACACCGGGAACCCGCATCCGTCTACTCCCCGGCGGTGCAGACGCGCGGTGTGGGTATGGGCACCGATGCCCAGGTCAAAGGGAGCCTTGGCGAGCATCCCTCCCCACATCTCGGTGCAGGGGCGATACTTGTCGATGTTGCCGAAGATGGGGATGTGGCTTATCAGCACGCGATGGCGCGCCTGCTTGAACTCCTTGCTCTTCAGTTCATGCTTGATAAACTCCGTCTGGTCCATCCTGAGCTGTGTAAAGTCGTTGAGGCCGCCGTATACAGGCGTCGAGTCGGGCTTGTCTTCGCCCGGGTCGAGCATCACAAACCGTGTTTTGCCCCAGGTGAAGGCAGCGTAGGTCTTGTCGCCATAGTAGCCTATGAGGCTGTGCATGCCTGCCGAGTAGAAATTGCGTATCTCGTGGTTGCCGCGCAGGAAGATGATGGGCTTCTCGGCACCTCCGATGGCATCGGCCAGACAGTGTATCATGTCGATGGCGTGGTTGCGGTTGCGCGGTTCGGGCAGACAGTCGCCGTTGAATATCACGAAGTCGTAGTCCTCGTCCTTGACCAACTCTCTCAGCCTGCCGAAGGTCTTGCTCTGGTCGTGCAGGTCGTTGAAGACGAGGCAGCCGAAGTCGCCGTCATCGCCCGGAGTGCGGAACGAGTAGAACCTCGTGCGCAGCGTGTCGCCGCCGAAGTGGTTGGCATAGGCGCTCTTGTGCAGGATTTCCTGCACGCACACGCGGTAGTAGTAGCGGGTGCCGGGCTGCAGATGGTCGAGCTTTATGTTGTTTTCGATGTCATAGCACACCTCCTGGCCGTCCATCAGAGCGCGAGCCCTACGGGTGTTGAGCGTGTCGGTGCCGTATTCTATCCAGCAGTGGCCCACGCAGTTGGTCTGGAACATCACGTTCATCGATGTCTTTGTCGCCAGTTGCAGATAGGGCTGCGTGGTGAGCAGCTGCGCTGTGGGCGTGGGCAGTACGATGTCGGCGTAGATGGGGCGGTGGTCCGACGCCTGCGTGTTGACCACCTGCGCATTGAGCGTCACCGCTGGTTCGCCCACATAGGGGCGGTAGTTGGCCCACTCGTCGTCGGCTCCCGGCCGCTTCACGTCGCCATAGCTCTTGTATGCGGCGATATAGTCCAGACAGGCTTGCGGAGAGTCTGCGGGCCACGACTTGGCGTTCTTGCTGCAGATATGGAAGTCTTTCTCCAGCTCGCCGATGAAAGTAGACCCTGGCTCGGCGTTCATGTCGCCGGCTATGATGAAGGGCTTGCGGCTCGTCCGTGCCATCTCTGTGATGATGGCGAGCGACGCCATGCGGTCTTCCTCGGTCAGCGACAGGTGGGTGGCGGCAAACACGTAGTCCTTGAACTCTGCCACGATGATGGCGCGTGCTTCCTCGCGTCCGGGCAGTGCCCTACGCTCTATCCGCAGCGGACGCTGTCGCGAGAGGATGCCTATGCCGTATCGGCCGCCGTCGAAGTCTATGGCCGCGGCATACGAGGCATAGTAGCGCATCGCGTCGGCTATCTCGCCCAGGGCATAGGTGTGACCCGTGCGGCGTGTCATGCTGTCCACCTCCTGCACCGCCACCACGTCGGCATTGATTTTCTCGAGCACCCGGGCTGTGCGCAGATAGTCCAGGCGCCCGTCCATACCCATACCGTGCTGTATGTTGTACGACGCCACCCTCAGCCGGTTTTTCCCGGTCGGGGTCTGTGCTTTGGTGGCTATGGTTGTAGACACAATGGTAGCGAGCAGCGCCAGTACGGCGCTTCTCATCAGGGCGAGGGTTGTGGTCTTCATCTCTTTTATTGCTTATGTAGTAAGTTATTTGTAGACTGCAAAGTTCGCAATAAATCGCAAAAAGAGCAAGAGTAAAGCCATAAATCCTTTGTTTTTCATGACAAATCGTGGTTCCGCCTCTGTCTCTGCCGCCTTGTCGTCCGCCCGAGTGGGGGCTGTCTGTGTGCCCGTTGCCAGTGATGGTTGGCTGACGGGTAGTCCTGAACTCGCAAAAAATGTGAAAAACAGCCACGTTTTTCATAAAAAACACATCCGAGGCATTGCCCTTCACCCAACTTTCTCTACATTTGCAGCGAGTGTATTATGAATTATCGTGCAGCGCCAGCCCTTATGGCTGCTCTGCGGTGTAACTTAATTGTGTAGTATGAGAAAAACCAATGTTCTCCCAGCCGATGGCAAGTTGGGAATTATGCTTGTAGGTTGTGGCGCCGTGTCCACCACCTTCATGACAGGTGTGTTTATGACCCGCCGAGGTCTCGCCAAGCCCATAGGGTCGATGACCCAGTACAACCGGATACGCGTGGGACGCGGCTCCGACAGCCAGTATCTCCATTATTCAGACATCGTGCCGCTGGCGCAGCTCGACGACATCGTCTTCGGCACCTGGGATGTCTATCCCCAGAATGCCTTCCAGGCAGCCATGTATGCCCAGGTGCTCCAGGAGAAGGACATCCTGCCCGTGCGCGACGAGCTGGAGCAGGTGGTGCCCATGCCGGCAGCCTTTGACCGCAACTATGCCAAGCGGCTCGATGGCGACAATGTCAAGCCATGCCATACGCGATGGGAGATGGTTGAGGCGCTGCGTCAGGACATACGCGACTTCAAGCGCAAGCATGGCTGTGCGCGCATCGTGGTGCTCTGGGCGGCTTCCACCGAAATCTATGTGCCTGTCGACATGCAGGTGCATGGCACCCTCGAAGCCCTTGAGGCTGCCATGAAGGCCGACGACCGCCAGCACATCGCTCCCTCTATGTGCTACGCCTATGCGGCGCTGGCAGAGGGTGCCCCCTTCATCATGGGTGCCCCCAATACCACGGTCGACATACCCGCCATGTGGCAGTTGGCTGAGCAGACCCGCATGCCCATCGCCGGCAAGGATTTCAAGACCGGACAGACGCTCGTCAAGAGTGGCTTTGCGCCTATCATCGGCACGCGCTGCCTCGGACTGAGTGGCTGGTTCTCGACCAACATCCTCGGCAACCGCGACGGACTGGTGCTCGACGAGCCCGCCAACTTCCACACCAAGGAGGTGAGCAAGCTCTCTACCCTCGAGACCATCCTCAAGCCCACCGACCAGCCCGACCTCTACGGACATGGCAACGACGAGGACACGCAGTATTATCACAAGGTGCGTATCAACTACTATCCGCCGCGCAATGACAACAAGGAGGGATGGGACAATATAGATATATTCGGATGGATGGGTTATCCCATGCAGATCAAGATCAACTTCCTCTGCCGCGACTCCATCCTCGCCGCTCCGCTGCTGCTCGACCTGGCGCTGCTGAGCGACCTCGCCGCCCGTGCCGGCCGCTATGGCATCCAGCGCTTCCTGAGTTTCTTCCTCAAAGCGCCCATGCACGACTATACCCGTGGCGAAGAGCCCGTCAACAACCTCTACCAGCAGCACGCCATGCTCAAGAACGCCATCCGGGAGATGGGTGGCTACGAGGCTGACGAAGAGCTCGACTAACCCACGCCCCTCTACATATTTCTATCCTGTAGACAGGACTCCCGAACAAACGGCAGCGCCCAGTGCGTTGCCGTTTGCTTTTTGCAAGGCTGTCGCTACGCCCATGGTCCATGCTTCTTCTTAAGTAGGAGTAGAAGCGGTAATGGTCAGGGTTGTGGTGGGTTGCGTCGCCATTGACGAGAACCCGATGCACATGATACATAGGTGGAAATAGGTATAAAATAATTTTAGGCAGTAACGCATCCGTATGGATTTCATTACTGCCTAAAATGTAGTGATGCCCTTGAGTAGTCTTTCTTTCGGTGCGCCCGATGGGGGCAATGTCTTTACCTTATTATTATGTACGTAGATAAATCAAATCAAAATACATGAGCCGCGTTCTCATAGGTTCTACAGGAGCGGTTGGCTCTTGGCCCTTGTTATGTAAGAATACCCATTCTTCCTCATCAGAGGAGAACAGAAACTTGAAACCGTTTCGCTGATAATAGTCAAATACCTTGGGATGGTTGACGGCATCTACGATGACATAACGGCATCCCGTTTTATTTAATGGGTCGATAAACCATGATTTGATGAAGTCTAACAACTCGTCTCCAATATGATGGCCACTAAACAAGTCGCTTACAGCCAATTGGCCGACCAATACAGCGGGATATTGGGGACTGCGCTTGGCATTGGGTATCTTTCTATTTAGTTTGTTTCTAAGGCCAGAAGGAAGAGAAGCAACCTTTACACTTGAATTGGCGACTGTGAAAGCACAGACGATTTCAGATGTGTCCGGTTTGACAAAGCAATATGATTTTCCTAACAACTGATAGGTGTAGTCGGCATAGTCATGGGTGAGAACTCTGTAATGTCAGCATCCTTACAAGTGAAGCCATTGCATTGCTGCAAGACTTCCTCTGTAAGTTCCATGAAATCACATTGTTCTAACATGTTAAATATACAGTTTAGAACGCTTTAATATAGCTCGGGCTTTGGCTAACTGTTTGGAGAAGTCAATGGAGCCACGCTTTTGCAATGCCTCATCAGCAGCTTCAACGAAGCAAGCTGCAGCCTCACCATGAAGGACAGGTATTGTCTTTAATTCTATTGCCATTATCTTCTTGTTTATAACGTTACACACTTCATCAATTTGCAAAAATATGATTCTATTTTCATATTACCAAGGCTTTTGTCAACTTTTTGATAATCATGCGGCCTACCACCATGACCAATAACATCGCCGCTATTGAGTCAGTAGCGGCTTGGAGGCAGATGATAGTTCCACCTCTCTTGCAGCGGCGACCGTCAGCGCCAGGTTGACTTCGCTGCTTGGTGCCGCTGGCGGCAGCGGGTCAATCCCTCTGCATCTTTAGGGAATTCCCCCGCCACCTTTAGGGATTATGCCTCGGCTGCTACGTGCAGATGTGCTAACTTTGCAGGCATAAGATAGATACAATCACATCCATAAACACATAGAGACCCATGAAGAGAAATGAATGGTTGGCGCTAATCGCCACAACACTGATGATGCTGGCAGTATGCCAGTCTGCACTCGCCAAGAACAGCAAGACCGTAGAGCGCGGGATGACCAAACAGCAGGTAGAGGCCATACTCGGCAAGCCCAAGTTGACCAGCTTCGAT
Organism: Prevotella sp. P5-64; assembly: GCF_002251285.1. Taxonomy (NCBI): domain Bacteria; kingdom Pseudomonadati; phylum Bacteroidota; class Bacteroidia; order Bacteroidales; family Prevotellaceae; genus Prevotella; species Prevotella sp. P5-64. Next base: position 38,517 of record NZ_NPJK01000016.1, on the reverse strand, counting down.
GCCTCGGGCGACCGATGGGAATACCGCAGCGGCGTATCGCTCTCGGGCAATGTACGTAGAACCCTCATAGGCTTTGACCTCAGCGGACGCGTAGTCTCCTACGACTCGCAGCTGGTGCCCGTCTATGAGAGCGGGGCGGCAGGCAGCCGCGAGCCCCGTCGCGGTGGCGAGGTGGGGTGCCCCATAGTGCCCGGCTACTACGACGCCAGCCTCGACGAATCCTCGTTTGGCATACTGCGGGGCAAGATACAGCGTGCGGGCTTTGACTCTACCAAGTACGACCTGATAGAGGTGGCGTGTCTGGGCTGCTGCTTCACCTGCCAGCAGACCGCCGAACTGATGAAGCTCTTCTCCTTCAGCGACGAGCGGCTCAAGGTGCTCGGACTGATGGCGTCGCGCATCGTGGATGTGCAGAACGCTGCCACCATCTACCGCCTCTTCACCTTCGACAGCGACAAGGACAAGGCTGCCGACATCATCAGCCGCAGTCGATAGACCGCCGACGGCGGCGTGGGCATCTGCAAAAAAAGATTAACAGTAGATAGAAATCAGGAGATTTGCCTTTGACTTAGGCAGCAAATGATTAACTTTGCAGTCGTATGCAGGATACCAATTACAAGCGTCTGCGCTCTTCATGGCTGCTGCTGTTGGTCTATGTGCCCATGCTGCTGGCTGTCACGCTGCACCGCCATGATGGCGTGCAGGAGGCCGATGCTGCCTTCTACTGTGAAGACTGCGCCCGCAATGTACATCACGACGGCCACCTGGTGGCTTTCCAGCCCACCCTGCATGCCTGTGTGCTCTGCCAGTTGCAGAGTATACCCTATCTTCCACCACTCCTGCTCACGTGCGCGGTCATTGCCGTGCCGTTCTGCGTGTTGCGCCGTGTGGCCGCAGCCCCCTGTATGCGCCGCGCCCACGACGCCAGCCCAGCCCGAGCACCTCCTTATTATGTCTCTGGACTGTAACAGCCGTTGCAGCCACTTCCTCCCAGCCTGTCGTGGTCGTCTATAGCGGTCGCGGCGCATTGTCTTGCCTGTTGTCGGAGTCATCTCTGGCGGCGCCGCAAGCCCTGCTGCCGGTTCGTGACGGATGATACGTGGACGCGTGCCTTATGTTACGAACTCACGTGCCTTACGAAACGAGCCCACGTATCAAATGATACGAGCCGCTATCCATGACCACGGCGCCACCCCAGACCATCACAGATGATGACCACCGCAGCAGCGGCGGGGCACGACAGGCATGCCCGCGCCGTGGCGCAACGGTCGTCGATACACATAATAAGTAGAAACAAAATGAACACAATACAGACAACGATATGGCTGACCGCCCTGTGCGCGTCGGCCACAGCCCCGGCTATGGCTATAAACGAGCCGCAAGACACTACACGACATCTGCCCCTGACCGAGACCACCGTGAAGCTCGGCGAGGTGGTGGTGACCGGGCTTACCGGCAGCCAGCGGCTCAGCCAGTCGCCTGCTCCCGTAACCCTCATCTCGCCCCGCCAGCTGGCCATGCAGCCCGCCACCAACATCATCGACGCCATAGCCCGCCAGCCCGGCGTGGCGCAGATTACCACCGGCAGCGGCATCTCCAAACCGGTGATACGCGGACTGGGCTACAACCGCGTGGTGGTGGTCGACGACGGCATCAGGCAGGAAGGCCAGCAGTGGGGCGACGAGCACGGCGTGGAGACAGACCCTCACTCGGTACACTCGGTAGAGATACTCAAGGGGCCTGCCAGCCTCATGTACGGTTCTGACGCTATGGCGGGCGTCATCATCTTCCATCGCTCACCCGTGCCGATGGCTGGCGACATGAGCGCCAATGTCGCCACCGACTATCAGACCAACAGCGGGCTGCTGGACTACTCGCTCGACTTTGCCGGACACAAGGGGGCTATGGTGTGGGACACGCGCTACAGCGGCAAGATGGCCCATGCCTACAAGAACGCCTATGACGGCTATGTCTACGGATCGTCCCTGCGCGAGCAGTCGTTGAGCCAGTTGCTCGGATGCAACTACCGCCAGGGCCACACGCATCTCACGCTGAGCTACTATCACCTCACGCCCGGCATCGTGGAGGGCGAGCGCGACCCGCACACTGGCGCGCTGGAGGTGCCTCAAGGCTACGACCCCAAGAGCTATGGCAAGCCCATGCCGTATCAGCAGATACACCACTACAAGGCGGTGGCAGACAACTCATGGATGGTGGGCGAGGGCAACATAAGGCTGCTCCTGGGCTACCAGCACAACCGCCGGCAGGAGTTTGAGGACGAGGAGCATCCCCAGGAGTGTGGCCTCGACTTCATGCTCCATACCGTCAACTACGACCTGCACTACCTCTCGCCCGAGAGGGGCGGATGGAAATTCTCTACGGGCATCAACGGCATGTGGCAACGGTCGCTCAACCGGGGAGAGGAGTTTCTGATACCCGCCTACAGGCTCTTCGACTACGGCGTGTTTGCCACGGTGAGCCGGGAGATGGGCCGCATCAGTCTGAGTGGCGGCGTGAGAGTGGACCACCGTCATCTGCACAGCGACGCCCTCGCCGATGCTGAGGCCGACGGGGGCTGGCGCTTCAAGGAGCTCAGGCGCGGCTTCGACGGCGTGAGCGGCAGCGTGGGCATGGCCTATGAGGTGGCCGACGGACTGCAGCTCAAGCTCAATCTGGCACGTGGCTTCCGTGCGCCCAACATCAGTGAGCTCTCTGCCAACGGCGTGCACGAGGGCACGAGCCGATACGAACTGGGCAACCAGGCGCTGGGTGCGGAGCAGAGTTGGCAGATGGACCTCGGCATGACCTATTCGTCGACGCTGGTGTTGGCAGAGGTGGCGCTGTTTGCCAATCGCATAGACCACTATGTATACAGCCGGCGTATGGCCGACGCTCAGCAGCGCCCCGTGGTCATCGACGGCACGCCTGTCTACCAGTTTAGCTCGGGCGACGCCCGCATCCTGGGCGGCGAGGTGAGTGTCGACGTGCACCCCGTGGAGCGCCTGCACATCGGCAACGCCTTCTCTTATGTCAACTCGGTGCAGCTGCACCAGCCGGCAGAGTCGCGGTATCTGCCGTTTACCCCTGCGCCGCGCTGGAGAGCCGATGTGAGATACGAGTTGATATGCAATAGCCGCTGGGTAGACCACCTCTATGTCAAGGTCGAGGCCGACTGCAATCTGCGGCAGAACCACTGCTATACCGCCAACGACACCGAGACTCCCACACCGTCGTATACGCTGCTCAATCTCTATGCCGGTGCCGACATCAAGAGCCGTGGGCGGCGCATCTGCACCCTCGCCCTCGCGGGCGAGAACCTCACCGACCGTGTCTACCAGAACCATCTGAGCCGGTTGAAGTATCTCGACACCAACCCCCAGACCGGGCGCCGCGGCGTCTACAATATGGGCCGCAATGTGTGTCTGAAACTCATGGTACCGATAGTCCTATAACCACCAAAAAAGCAGCGCCAGTGACGGCGCTGCTTTTTTTAGCTCTGAGAGTGATGGCTCCCGTGGTGAGGGTGACATTATTCGTAGCGTATGGCCTCGATGGGGTCGAGACGGGCTGCCTTCTTGGCGGGATACCAGCCGAAGAAGACGCCGGTGAGGGTGCATACGGCGAAGCTCATGATGATGCTCCACGGCTCTATCTGCGTGGCGATGTGGAGGAAGGTGTTGAGGCATAGCGAGAGGGTCACTCCCAGTATGACTCCGATGATGCCTCCTGTCACCGAAAGGAGTATGGCCTCGATGAGAAACTGGTTGAGGATGTCGATGCCTCGGGCGCCCACACTCATGCGGAGTCCTATCTCGCGGGTGCGCTCGGTGACCGAGACATACATGATGTTCATGATGCCGATGCCGCCCACGAGCAGCGAGATGCCGGCGACGCTGCCCAGGAGGATGGTGATGGTAGACATGGTGGAGTTCATCATGCTCGAGATTTCCTCCTGCGAGCGTATGTTGAAGTCGTCATCGTCGGCCTCGGTGGTGTCGGTGGCATCCTTGAGCTTGTGGTTGCGGCGCAGGATGTCGGTAATCTGGTTCTGGGCGGGCTCGGACGCCTCTTCGGTGATGGCCGAGCAGACGATGCCTCCGAGGTAGGTCTGGGCCATGATGCGCTTCATGACGGTGGTGTAGGGGGCAAGCACCAGGTCGTCCTGGTCCATTCCCATGCTGTTGTAGCCTTTCTTCTGCAGTACCCCAACGACGCGGAAGGGGATGCTGTTGAAGCGGACTACCTTGCCGATGGGGTCGCTGCCATCGGGGAAGAGGTAATCGACCACTGTCTGGCCGAGGATGCAGACCTTGGCTGCTGCCTTGATATCGGCGTCGGTGAACATCTCACCGTCGGCGACCTTGAGCTGGCGTATACTGAGGTAGTCCTGATTGACGCCGTAGATGGAGCTTTGGGTATTGTTGTTGCCGTAAATCCACTGCCCCGCGCTGTTGACCGTGGGCGAGATGGCGCTGATGTAGTTGCAGTCTTCCTTGATGCTCTCGTAGTCGGCCTGCTTGAGCGTCTCCATGGATGAGGCATCCTGTCTCACGCCGCCCCTCATGTCGGCTCCGGGCGATATCATAATCATGTTGCTGCCCATCTCGGCGATGTTGGCCTTGATGCTGGCCTTGCTACCCTGACCTATGGCGAGCATGGTGATGACGGCGGCGATGCCGATGATGATGCCCAGGGCGGTGAGGAAGGAGCGCATCTTGTTGGCGCCTATGGCGCGCAGGGCTATCTTGAATAGATTCTGATAATTCATATCCTTCTGTTGGGTTTGTGATGGTCTTGTTGTGGGTGAGTGTCACCTGGGGGCTACTCGTCGGTGGTCACAGGCAGCGCAGCCAGCCCCTCGGCGGCAGAGAGTATGTGCTCGTTGGGGGTGTCGCTGATGATGTGGCCGTCGCGCAGCTCGATGTTGCGGCTCGAGTAGCGGGCGATGTCGGGGTTGTGGGTCACGAAGATGATGGTGCGCCCCTCGGCGTAGAGCTTCTGGAAGAGCACGAGTATCTCGAAGCTGGTGCGCGTGTCGAGGTTGCCCGTGGCTTCGTCGGCGAGGATTACGGCGGGGGTGTTGACCAGCGCGCGGGCTATGGCTACGCGCTGCATCTGTCCGCCCGACATCTGGTTGCTCTTGTGGTAGAGTCGCTCGCCCAGTCCTACGGCCTCGAGGGCGGCGATGGCACGCTCCTTGCGCTCGTCGGCACCCATAGCGGGGTTGTACATGAGCGGCAGCTCGACATTCTCCACGCTGGTGGTCTTGGGGAGCAGGTTGTAGTTCTGGAAGATGAACCCTATCTTGCGGTTGCGCAGGATGGCGCGGTCGTTGCGGCTCATGGTGCGCACGCTCACACCGTCGAGGTAGTATTCGCCGCTCGACGGCGTGTCGAGGCAGCCAAGCTGGTTGAGCAGGGTGGACTTGCCCGAGTCCGACTTGCCCATGATGGTGACAAACTCGCCCTCGTAGATCTTGAAGCTCACTCCCTTGAGGGCGTGCACAGTCTCGTCGCCCACCTGGAAGTCGCGGCGCACGTGGTCGAGTTCTATCACGACTCGGCGGTTGTCGTTGTTGGTTGTATCAGCCATAATAGTCCTTTCTGTATATGGTTATCCTGTCCTTGGCTTACTTCTTCTTTCTTGGGCCGGGGCCTGAGATGAGTCCCTGGCTCTGCTGCGGAGCCTCGTCGGCATCGGGGGTATTGACCACAATCTCGGTCACAATCCTGTCGCCCTGCTTCAGACCCTTGGTGATTTCGGTGTTCATGCCGTCGGTCTGGCCGATGGTGACGGGGTGGGCGGTGAGCACCTTGTCGCTGAGCGTCCATACCTTGTTCTTGCCCTTGCAGTCGACAATCTTCATGTCCTTGCCCACGGTCTCCTTGGTGGGAGTGAAGCGGAGAGCCTTGTTGGCACAGCGAGAACTCCGGCGCGCTCCTGGGTGAAGATGGTGACGTTGGCGGTGAGTCCGGGCTTGAGCTTGAGGTCGGCGTTGGGGGCAGAGATGACCACCTCGTAGGTCACCACATTGTTGGTGGTGGTAGGCTCGAGTCTCACCTGCTTGACCTCGCCCTCGAAGGTATCGTCGGGGTAGGCGTCGACGGTGAAGGTGACGCGGTCGCCCTCCTTGACGCCGCCTATGTCGGCCTCATCGACATTGGCTACCACCTGCATATTGGTCAGGTCCTTGGCGATGGTGAAGAGCTCGGGGGTGTTGAAGCTGGCAGCCACGGTCTGGCCTTCCTCCACGCTCTTGGAAATCACGGTGCCGTCGATGGGCGAGGTGATGGTGGCGTAACCCAGATTGGTCTGCGCTCTCTGTACGCTCTCTCTCGACGAGGCTGTCTGCTCCTTGGCCTGACGGTAGGTGAGCATTGCGTTCTCGTACTCATCGGCGCTCACCAGTCCCTTCTTGAAGAGCGTCTGGTAGCGTTCCATGTTGGCGGTCTGGTACTTGAGGGTGCTCTGGGCACTGGCGAGGTTGGCTTTGGCGATGTTGAGTTCGCTCATGAGATTGGTCTTGTCGAGCTCGGCAATCACCTGTCCCTTCTTGACCTGAGTATTGTAGTCTACATAGAGCTTGCTGACGATGCCGCTCACCTGCGTACCCACGGTGACAGAGGTTACAGCCTCGATGGTGCCCGTGGCGGTCACGCTGTTCTGCAGCGTCTTCAGCGCCACTTGGTCTTGCTTGAAGTTGATTTCCTCCTTCTCCTTGCCGCCGGAGAGTGCCCAGGCAGCAATGCTGATGACTGCCACCACGATGACGGCAATCCAGATTTTGCTGATTCTCAGTTTCTTCATAATCGTGTATGTCTATTTGTTGTTGTGCGTTGTGATGTCAATAAGCGTTGGCAAGACGGCTCTAAAGGCGTCCGTCTCTGTAGAACTTGAGCATATTGACGTTGAGGATGGTGAGATATTTGGCCTGGAGCTCGTTCTGCTTGGCTGCGAGCAGATTGTCTTTGCCAGTGCGCAGCTCGACGATGTTCTTGAGGCCCAGCCTGAACTGCTCGCTCAACAGGTTGTAGCTGGTCTGGGCGCTCTCGCTGCTGGCTTTGGCTGCCTTGTATTGGCTCTGGTTGGTTGACGCCTGTAACCAGTAGTTCTCGATGGTCGAATAGAGTGAAGTCTGCTCGTTTTTGAGGTCAAGCTGGATGCTCTCGCGCTGTATAATCGCCTTGTTGACCTGTGTCTTGGTGGTGCGGTTCTCGAAGAGTGGGATGCTGATGCCTATGCCGGCGCCCATGTTGAAGTTGGTCTTCAGCTGGCGGGCCAGGGCGTTGTCGTTCATCGATGTGTTGTTGGTTGAGATGCCTGCGTTGGCGCTGATGGTGGGCAGCTTGCCAGCCTTGCAATCTTGATGCTCAGCTCGTTTTGTGCCAGCTGGTTCTGGTATGTCTTAAACTCGGGGCGGTTGTCGAGAGCGGCGGCGTAGACACCGTTGAGTGCAGGGATGGCGTCGAGCGCCATCTCGTCAGTGGTGGTGGGGGTGGCGATGTCGAATTCCTCGTCGCTGGTAATCTGCAGGAGTTCCTTGAGCTGGCGCTTGAAGTTCTTCACGTTGCTCTGCGCCTGCACCACGTTGTACTCGTCTTGCGCGCGCTGGGCAGAGAGCTGTGCGAGATCGGCTTGGCTCATCTTGCCGATGCTCACCATCTCCTTGCCGCGCTCTTCGTTCTGTCTGCTCGAGGCACAGCTCTCCTCGTTTACCCTGACGGCTTCGGTAGAATAGAGTATCTGCACATAGAGTTGGGCTATCTGTTCCTGCAACTTCAGTGCCTGCGTGGCTGAGTCGAGTTGGGCTGCCTCTGTAGCGAGCTTGTTGAGCTTGACTTGATTATGATTTTTGTTGCCGTTCCAGAGGGTGTAGTTGCCCGAGACCGAGTAAGTGCCGTTGTAGTAGACCTTGTCGACGCTGGCTCTGGAGAAACCGTCGCCGCTGATACCGCTGGCCATCCAGGGCGTGTAGTTGACATTGTGGCTGGTACTGGCACTGAGCGAGGGGAGCAGCGCGGCTTTGGACTGGAGATAGTCCTCGTTAGCGCTGGCCTTGGCGAGCCGCGTCTTCTGAAGCGCGATGTTGTTGGCAAGGGCATAGTCGATGCAGTCCTTGAGCGTCCACTCTCTGGCGTGGGTCACCGCAGGCGCCGTCACAAGGAGCAACTCCACCATGAATAGTTTGAAGTTCCTGTTCATAATCATCTTGTTGTTTCTTTTTACCTTTATTTTGGCTGGTTTTGTTATTATATTGATGATTTTGATGGAAAAAAGTTTATTATCGGGCTTGATTGTTAACAACTTTTGTGATTACTGTGCCCGAGAGTAACTATCCAGCGTTAGGACCATGGCAAGTCTTCAAGCCCCGAATAAGGCTTGAATGGTGTTTTGTCGTGTTTCTTTGCTGTTTCGATAATTGAATGTAATTCGAGAAAAGCGTCTGCTCCTAAACCGATGCGGAATGTACAGGAGTTTTTCAGTTTGATTTTCAACTTGCGTATTCCGTGTTCACTTCCGTTATTCCCTGATGGTATTAGTGGGTCTTCAAGAAAGTTGAAGATGTGGTCACGGCACTTTATCAATCCCTTTTTGAATGTCTCAAACTTTTTGCCGAGGTTGCCGATATTTATTTTAAGCAGATAGTCCAAACGTTCTGTCCACGATGCCTTGGGGATTATTGCGGAAGGGTTCGAGTTCCTTTCATGTATGGCTTTACGGAACAAGTCGACTATCTTGTCTGACCAAATTTTATTAGTTATGTTTTTGTTAATCAGCTCGCTTATTTTCAAACGATTATGTGATTATTGATAATATGTTGATTTTTTAACACAAAATATTTGCTCATTATCAGAAAAATCCATTAAATTTGCGACATATCATAAGCTCATTGATAACATCACCATTGTCAAACCCCTAAAAAAGAAAAGCATGAAAAAGTTTATTCTTTACAGCATTCCATTCTTTTTTATTAATGTGATGCTTTTGTTTTCCTGTAGCGAGAACGCTAACGATATGCTAACAACTGCCAAGGCCTCGTCTGTCACCACCTATGTAGAGGAGAACGTATCGCTCGATTATACCGAATTGGGCAAACTCCCCGAAGTATAATAATTATTGGAAATACCCTGTTAGTGATTATTCGACTTGTGATTTATACGAACAATTTATAAAAAACAAACCTCAATGCTGATAATTATGAAAAGAATTACGATTTTGATAAGCATGTTGCTGATGGCACTATGCTGGGCTTATGGGCAGAATCATGTCCCTGGTTATATGCCACATACTAAGCGTGGAGAATTGCCGCCCGCATGGATTAAGAACAAGGTGACCGATGCACAGTATGACTCGTTGGCTATGCTGTCTAAGTATTATTGGGTGAATTATGACTACTTCAAGCAACGCAATCTTACAAAGGAACGCATCAGCACCTATGTAAGCGGCATAAAGAGATTGCTATCTGAAGAGAACTTGAAGCAGATAAAGCAACTGAAGGACGCCCCCAACTATTACGACGCTTATCCTGAGACTGCGTTTCTAAAGCCCTTTATGGTGTCGCCCAATGCCGATGGATCTAAGCAGATGAAGTATATCGTCTATTCGGAAATAGATGGTTATGATGCCCATGTGATGGTCGAGGTTCGGGTAAATAAAAACAAGAATGGCAATATTGTTTTCTCGAATTTCAGGTTGATTCCTTATAGTGTATCTGGACTAAAGGTGGAGATTGATAATATGAATTTCAAATCAGAGAACCGTCCAAGTTACCCAATAGTATATGAAGGAGTCTATGATATGCAGTCGCTTGTGTCCGCATTTAGTATATGTGGCTTGCTCAAATATGAAGATGCCAAGGGATATAATCATACCGAACTGGCGCAGCGGTCATTCTATCTGTTAACCGAGTAATTGGCAGATAATTTGGATAAAACGAGGAGAGCCATCCGCCTCAGCCTATAGGTTGAACGGATGGCTCTCCTTTTGGTGTATGCAGCACCATGATGGTGCCATGTGTTGCTTGCGAGTCTTTTTTACTTGCCCTTAGATACCAGCTCTACGGTGTCGCGTGCTATAACGATTTCCTCGTCGGTAGGAATCATAACCACCTTGACCTTGGAGTCGTCGGCAGAGAGAACCTGCTCGACGCCGCGGCAGTGGTTGCGCTCCTTGTCCATCTTGACGCCAAGGTACTCCAGGCCAGAGCAAGAGTCCCAACGCACACCTTCCTGGTTCTCGCCGACGCCGGCGGTCCACACGATGATGTCGACGCCATTCATGGCAGCAGCGTAGGCACCGATGTACTTCTTGATGCGATAGTTGTACATCTGGAGGGCCAGGTGGGCACGCTCGTCGCCAGCCTTGTCGGCAGCCTCTACCTCGCGCATGTCAGAGCTGAGTCCGGTGATGCCGGCCACGCCACTCTCCTTGTTCAGGAACTCTGCCATCTCCTGGGGAGTCTTGCCCAGCTTCTCCATGAGATAGGTTACGGCAGAGGGGTCGATGTCGCCCGAGCGCGAACCCATCATCACACCAGCCAATGGGGTCAGACCCATAGAGGTGTCGATTACCTTGCCATACTGAACGGCTGCAATCGAGGCGCCGTTGCCGATGTGGCAGGTGATGATACGCTGCTTCTTGATATCCACACCCAGGTACTCGCACACGCGCTGAGAAACATAGCGGTGGCTGGTTCCGTGGAAGCCATAGCGGCGCACGTGGTACTTCTCGTACAGCTCGTAGGGCACGGCGTAGAGATAAGCGTAGGCGGGCATAGTCGAATGGAAGGCGTTGTCGAAGACAGTCACCTGGGGAGTATGGGGCATGAGCGCGTCGACGGCACGGATGCCACGCAGATGGCCTGCATTGTGAACGGGAGCCAGGTCGCAGAGGCTCTCGATACCGTCCTCTACTTCCTTGGTTACGATGCAGCTCTTCTCAAAGAGGTCGCCACCCTGCACGATGCGGTGACCTACGGCGTCAATCTGGTCGAGGCTCTTCAGCGCACCATACTTGGGGTCGAGCAGCAGGCTGAATACAAACTTCACTCCTTCCTTGTGGTCGGGCATGTCGTGCATTACCTTTTCCTTGCTGCCGTCTTTGAGGGTCACTTTCACGAAGGCGTTGTCCAAGCCTATACGCTCGGCGCCACCCTGTGCCAGCACGCTCTCGTCGTCCATGTTGTACAGCTTGTACTTGATGGAGCTGCTGCCACAGTTCAATACTAATACTATCATTGTCTGTTTCTTGTTTTAACGGTTATGCTTTCTTGGCGTCCTGTGCCTGGCAGGCAGTGATGGCGACCATGTAGTAGATGTCGTCGACCGAGCAGCCGCGGCTGAGGTCATTGACGGGGCGTGCGATACCCTGGAGGATGGGGCCGATGGCGATGGCTCCGCCCAGACGCTGTACCAGCTTGTAGCCGATGTTGCCTACCTCGAGGTTGGGCACTACCAGCACGTTGGCCTTGCCGGCGATGTCAGAATCCTTGGCCTTCTTCTCTGCCACAGCGGGCACGAGGGCGGCGTCGGCCTGCAGCTCGCCGTCTACCTTGAGTTCAGGATATTTGTCGTGGGCTATCTGTGTGGCCTCAATCACCTTGTCTATGATGTAGACGCTCTTGCCGGTAGCCTTGTCCTTGGCATCCTTGGCGCTGCCCTTGGTCGAGAAGCTCAGCATAGCCACGCGGGGCTCTTCGATGCCAGCCACGCTGTGGGCGGTCTGGGCTGTGGTGTAGGCTATCTGGGCCAGCTGGTCGGCAGTGGGGTTGGGGGTTACAGCCACGTCGCCCATGACTACTACGCCGTCCTTGCCATACTGCTTCTGGTCAGTGATGAGCAGCATAGCGCCACTCACGCATGAGATGCCGGGAGCGCACTTGATTATCTGCAGAGCTGGACGCAGTGTGTCGCCAGTGGTGCTCAGTGCGCCGGAAATCTGGCCGTCGGCGCCGTTGGTCTTGATGATCATACAACCGAGGTACAGGTTGTTCTTCACCAGTTCGCGAGCCTGCTCGATAGTCATGCCTTTGCTCTTGCGGAGTTCGGCGAGCAGAGCGGCGTATTCCTCGCTCTTGGGATTGTCAGATGGATTCACAATCGTAGCCTTGTCGATATTCTCCAAGCCCCACTCTTTGGCGAGCTTGTGGATGTTGGCAGGGTTGCCGATGAGAATGATGTCTGCGATGTCGTCAGCCAATACCTTGTCGGCTGCCTTAAGAGTGCGTTCCTCTTCAGCTTCAGGAAGCACGATGCGCTGCTTGTCTGCTTTGGCGCGCGCTACAATCTGTTGTAATAAATCCATAGTTATTCTATATCTATTCTTAACTTAGTTCCTTATGGTTTTAGCGGTTCACGTTAAGCCGCTGCAAAAGTAGTAATTTTTTTTGATAATCACCCCTTTGCACGCATCTATTTTTTCTTTGTCTCTGCCCTCAGCTTATCAGCTGCTGGGCGAGGATACTCTCGAGTTCCTCGGCAGAGAGTCTCAGTCTGAAAGTGCCGCGGATGGCCACGGCTATGCGGCCCGTCTCTTCGCTCACCACGATGGCTATGGCGTCAGAGCTCTGGGAGATGCCCATGGCGGCGCGATGGCGCAGACCGAGTTCCTTGGGGATGTCCATGTCGTGGCTCACGGGCAGGATGCAGCCCGCAGCCTGGATGCGGCGGTGGGCGATAATCATGGCACCGTCGTGCAGCGGCGAGTTCTTGAAGAAGATGTTTTCGATGAGCCGCTGGTTGATGTTGGCATTGATTACATCGCCCGTCTCCATGATATCGGTCAGCGGGGTGGTGCGCTCGATGACGATAAGTGCGCCCACCTTGCCGCGCGACAGGTTCATGCATGCCATCACGATGGGCATGATGGCCTCCTTGTCCTCATCCTCCTTCTTGGTGGCGGTGTAGAACAGGCGGAAGATGTTTTTGAACCGCTGATGGGCGCCCAGACTGTACAGAAACTTGCGTATCTCTTCCTGGAAGAGGATGAGCAGGGCCAGTACACCCACGCTTACCAGTTTGTCCATGATGGCTCCCAGCAGGCGCATCTCGAGTACATGGGTCACGAAGAGCCATAACACCACAAACACCATGATGCCGATGAACACATTGAGCGACCGGCTTTCCTTCATCAGCCGGTAGATGTTGTAGAGCAACAGCGCCACCAGCAGGATGTCGATTATGTCTTTTATGCCAAAATCAAAAAACACGTTATATAACTTCTTTGGTTAGTGATTGCTTCATTTTCTCTACCACCGCCACGGTCTGCACCGCCTCTGCTACATCGTGGACGCGCAGTATCGAGGCGCCGCGTTCCACCGCCAGTGCGTGGAGGGCTGTGGTGCCGGGCAGAGATGTGGCGGGAGTGCCCCCGATGAGCTTCCATATCATCGTCTTGCGCGATATGCCCACCAGAACGGGCAGATGGAGTGCCTGCAGTTCGGCCATGTCGGCCATGAGCTCATAGTTCTGTTCGAGGGTCTTGCCGAAGCCAAATCCCGGGTCGAGTATGATGTCCTTGGCGCCGCGGTCGCGCAGCTGCTGTATCTCTCCGGCAAAGGCTTTCATCATCTCCCTCAGTGTGGGCTTGACCGACATGAGAATGTAGGGGCACTTCAGTTCGCCCACTACGTCAAACATGCTTTCCGCTTCGTGTATCGGCGTGTTGACGATGCCCGTCAGACCGCCTTCGCTCACATCGTTGATGATGTCTGCACCCCAGTCGTTGATGCAGCGTCGGGCGAGTGCGGGGCGGTAGGTGTCTACCGAGACCACGGCATCGGGCACCTCGCGGCGCACGATGTCGAGAGCCCAGCGCAGTCGCCGTCCCTCTTCCTCTTCGCTCACTTCATAGGCACCCGGACGGGTAGAGAATGCTCCGATGTCTATCATGCTGCCGCCCTGGGCCAGAATCTCTTCTGCGCGCATAGCTATCTCGCGCTCGGTCTGCTTGCGGCTGCCCTCGTAGAAGCTGTCGGGCGTCACATTGATTATTCCCATGACCTGCGGATGCGAAAGGTCCATAAGGCGTCCACGTATATTCAGCGTATATTCCATGTTATCTTAATATGTTACAAAGGTAGTGCAAGTCGAAGACAATGCAAAGAAAAAACAAATGTTTTTTCTAATTTGCATTGTTGAGGCGACGCCTACCTTATCCAAAGGTAGTGCAAACCGAAGAGAATACAAAATAAACTTGTTTATTTTTATTCTTGAGGTGCAGCCTGCCTTCACGGCGGGAGCCGTAAAGGGGCAAGTCGAAGACAATGCAAAGAAAAAACAGATGTTTTTTCTAATTTGCATTGTTGAGGCGACGCCTACCTTATCTATAGATAGCGCCAGCGGAGGCTCACGCAGAGTCGCCTCGATGATATAGGGGATTGCCCACCAGCCCTTAATGACAGTCCTTGAGCAGAAAGGCCATATAGAGCGGCAGGATGAGAGTCTGCGGAGCAGTGCCAATGTTCACATCACCCAGTTTGATGACACTCGATACATGATACTTGTCGGGGTTGCCAAGGATGGTCTTGGCGCTTTTGATGTTGCCGTTGTTAGCTTTAACTTCTACCAGCGTACATTCGTCGTTGTATCTTGTAACGAAGTCAATCTCCAGGCCCGAATCCTTGCGGAAATAATAGAGCTTGCGATTCATTTTGCCGAAGATGTCGGCCACGAGATTTTCGAAGATGGCACCCTTGTATCCATAGAGATTGCCTCTCAGGATGTCGGCCGCAGTGCCCTGTTCGAGCATGCTGATGAAAAGGCCCGTGTCTGCCATATACACCTTGAACTGGTCGGTGATGGCGTTGCCGTCGAGGGGAAGTTCGGGCGTCGAGAGGTTGTAGCAGCGACGTATGATGCCGGCATCTTCAATCCATTGCAGACTGCCCTGATAGTTGCGGCCTCTGCCGCCAGGCCTCACGGTGGTGTAGGCGAACTTCTTGTTCTCCTTGCTCAACTGGCGCGGTATCGACTCGAAACATTCCCGTATGCGTGGCTTGTCTTCCTGGGGCGCGTATTTCAGCATATCGACTTTGTATTCATCAACGATGGCTTGCTGTATATGCAGAACGGACTGCATGTTGTGGGTCTCCATAAATACGCTCACCGCTCTTGGCATTCCGCCGACAAGGCAATACTGCAGCAGCAACTGTCGCATCCTCTCGTGGACAGCTTCCTGCACAGGAGTCCTTTGGTCCAGACAGCGTTGCAGATAGCCGATGGTCATATCGTTGATGCCATTGGCCCAAAGCCATTCCTCGAAATCCATAGGATACATGTCGATGATGGTCTCATAACCCACGGGGATAGGGCCTTCGGTCAACTCGCTGGTATGGTAACCGCTGACACCCAGTAGCGAACCAGTGCCGATGACATCGTATCTGCCGTCGGTCTTGAAGAATTTCAAGGCAGTGCGCGCACGTGGACACTCCTGTATCTCGTCAAAGATGATGCAGGTCTTGCCAGGCACGAAGTTGCAATCGGGGATTAGGGTGGAAAGCGTCATACAGAGGATGTCGATGTCCAGACCACCCCCAAACACAGCCTTGTATTCCGGGTGTTGGAAGAAGTCGAGATAGACCACATGCTCATAGTTTTTGTGGGCAAAATCGAGCACTGAGTATGTCTTTCCACACTGGCGACATCCCTTAATGATGAGGGGCATCTTGTGCTCATCGTTCTTCCATTCTTTGAGATACTTCTCAATTTTCCGTTGAAACATTTGGCTATTAGTGAATTAGTGGTTGTTGATATTGTGACCGTGCACATTTTTCAAGGGACTTTTCTTGAAACCGCGCACATTTTCCAAGGGACTTTTTATGGATTTGCGCACATTTTTCAAGGGACTTTCCGCTGCAAAGATAAGACAAATTGGCGAAAAAGCAAAGAAAAATGGAGAAAAGACAGCCCGCCTGGGCAAAATAGTTACGCTCTCTGCCCTTATCGCGGAAGTCTGCAAAAGCAGAGTGTGGCTGTCGCCATGTGCTCCAGTGGTCTCTGCGACCAGTCTGAGGGCTCTTGCGGGCAACGCTATTTATGCCGTTTCCACCGAGTAGCCCGCAACCCGCTGCATATCAGCCCGTCGGCGGCGTGGTGACCATCGTGGCGGGCTCGTATCATATGAACCGTAGGCTCGTGACATTTGAACCGTGGGCTCGTGACGTAAGATACGCGCTCTCGTGCCTATTGATACGAGCCAGCCATCGTCACCGCGGTGCCAGCAGCTGCCCTCTCGATATGGGCGAGGGTCTCTCTGCGCTCCAGCGGACTAACGGTATAAACGGCGAAGAGGCTGTCAGACTCTCTCGGGGAGATGGGTCTGGCAGCCTCTTCTATGGTTTAGGCTCTATAGGGAGCTGTAGGCTTACTTGGCAGCCTGCACCACGGGGATGCGGAACAGCTCGCTCCAGTTGTCGCTGTCTACGATTACCACGTCGAGCTTGCGCTCGGCGCCAGTGGTGTTAGAGGTAGCGCTGATGCGGAGTGCATCGAGGTTACCACCGGCTGTGAGCCATGCTGCGTCGCCTTCAACCTCGGTGTCAGTGCCTGCCTTGCATACCAGTGTCACGTAGCCGCCGTCGGTGGTCACGTAGAATGTCTTGATGTGCTCGGTGGTGTCGTCCTTGTCAAAGGTGGCTGCGAAGTTGAGGGTGGTCTTGTTGGCGAAAGCCTTGGTCTTGTTCTCGTCGGAGAAGAGCTTGAACATGGTGGCTCCGTTCATGGTCATCTGGTTTACGGTGATGTCTACAGACTGGTCGCCGGCAGTGATGGTGATGGTACCTGCGAGCATCTCGCTCATGCTGGGCTGGAGGTAGAACTCCATCTCCTCGCCGCTCTTGCCGCGGGCCTTGGTGATGACGAAGTCGGCGTCATTGCCCATCATGGCTGTTGCTGTGGCGTGCCAGCGGCTGGCGTTGGTGGTCACCTTGACCTTGACTACGGCCTTGTCGTTCTGGCCCATGTATGAATACATGCCGCTATACTCCTGCAACTGCTCTGACTCGATGCTGAGGGTCACGTTCTGGGGGTTGGCACCCGCCTGTGTGACTGAGAACTCGAGTACTGATGAGCCTGCGAGTAGCTTGAATTTGGCAACGCGGTCGGCGGTAGATGTGTTGGCACCGGCGGTAACAGCTATCTCAGAGGTGCTCTTTACCGTGGCGATACACCATGACTGCTCGGTGACTTTCTGGATAGAGAGGTCGGTCAGCGGAGCGTCTGTCTGTATCTTGATAATCTGCTCGCTGAGTGCGGCGGGGTCTACGTCGAGGGCTGCATCGCTCTCGTTGACCAGGCTCACATTGTAGGTGGGTGCTGGTGCGGGGTCGTCACTACTCGAGCATCCGCTCATTGCCATAGATATGGTCAGTGCTACGACTGCCACTCTCAAATAATTCATAAACTTCTTCATCTTTGTTTTCTATTTAATGATTTATATTGGGTTGTTAACTCATTTACTTCTTGAAGAGCTTGTTGAGCACCGTAACCTGGTACTCGTAGAAGGCGCGTGTACGTGCGTCGCCGCTACCCATTCTCGACTTGTAGAGATTGTGTATCTTCTTGAGGGCAGCGGTGATGAGAGGACGGCCCACGCCGGCAGAGAGCTTGGAGCCGCTCATGTTGTGGCGGGCATAGGATACCTCGTCGCTGCTGACGGCACAACCGGCGTTGCAGAAGCTGTGAGAGTCGGCTGTGGCCTGGGCCATAAACTCGCTGAGTGCAAGCTCGGGGTCCTTCTCGGCAAGGCCTCTGCCACCAAGGGGTGACTCCTTGGACATTGAGGGGTCGAGGTTTGAGAATTTGCTCAATGCCAGGACTACTGTAGTCTGCAAGTTCATGTCCTCCTGGGTAAGATTCTTGCCCTGGATGGAGTTGCGGAAGACGATACCATAAGCATCGTTGAGATAACCGTCAAGGGTATAGAGTCCCTTCTGGCCTGAACGCTCGCCCTCGTAGATGCCTCCCATCGCTCCGGGGCTGTATATCTTGGCTGCAATGGTCGACTGGAAGTTGTCAAACGAGTTGGAATCGATGCCCAACACACGCATAATTTCTTTGGGGAGCATGATGTCGCTGCAGTGGAGGGCCTGGTTTACGAGCCACTCCATCGCTGCCTTCTGCTTGGCCTTGGGAATGTATGCCTTGGCATACTCCTTGCTGCCGTCCTGAACCAGGTCGGTATATTCTACACCGCCGAGGTAGGGCATCACATGGGTGAGGTAGCGCATGTACTGGCTAAGACAAGCCTTGTACATCTCCTGGATTTCCTCGTAGTCGTCGTTCTTGACGCCGAGCCACTGGGGTATGTTGGCGATAATCTTCTTGAGGTTCTTGATACCATAGTCGTTGGCCTTCATGTGGTCGTCGCCGAGGTCTTCCATCTGGTCGGTGGGGTCGACGGTGAGGAACAGCTGCTGGGCACCGAACTTATACATGGGGTCGCCCTTCTTGGCCTCGATGATGGCGTTGAGATACTTGTACTCGTCTTCGGGAGTCTTGGTGTCCTTGAAGAGACGGTAGCCCCAGTTGATGGCGTGTATATCGTATACACCGATGATTGGAGGAACCATGCGCACACCGCGCTCGAGGTCGCCGGGCTGTGCCACGTAGTTGTTGCGGGCGTAGTCCATGATACTGGGCGTGGTGCCATACTTCTGGGTGAACGAGGGGCTGCGCAGTGAGTCGACGGGGAAGGCGTAGCTGGCGCCCATGTTGTGCATCAGACCCAGGGTGTGGCCCACCTCGTGAGAGGTGACATAGCGCAGCGACTCAGACATCACGTCGTCGTCGAAGGTAGACTTGCGCACGCGGGCATCGACGGCTGCGGTCTGGGCAAAGCGCCACTCATGAACGAGGGCGATGACATTGTGATACCACATCACCTCGCCCACCAGGATTTCTCCGGTGCGGGGGTCTACGTAGCTTGGTCCGGCGGCGTTGGCAGTACCGGTGGCCATGTAGCGGATACAGTTATAGCGGATATCGTCGGGGTCGAAGTTGGGGTCGTCGGTGGGGTAGTCTTTGGCGACCATCACGTTCTTGAAGCCGGCAGCCTCGAAGGCCAGGTTCCAGTCTTCGATACCAGCCTTGATGGCTCCCCTCCACTTCTCGGGGAAGGCAGAGTCTACATAGTACACTATCTGCTTCTTGGGCTCAACCAGCTCGCCGTTGTAGTACTTCTCCAGGTCCTCGTCCTTGGGCTCCACGCGCCAGCGGTGGATGAACTCCTTGGGGTCGATGTAGTCCTTGTTGGACGAATAGGTGTAGAACTTGGTGCTGAAGTATCCCACGCGGCTGTCCTGATAGCGCATCTTCATGGGATCCTTGGGCAGAGCCACGATAGAGCGGCGCATCTGCACGGTGTAGGCTCCCGACTCGGCGTTGTAGTTCAGTCGGCTGGTAATCTCAAGGTTCTTTTCAAAGCTCTTTACTCCCATCAGCTTGGAGGCAGATGCGTCGAACGAGGCCGACTTGGTAGAGCGTGTGTTGACACTCTGGCGGATGGGGGTGATGCACTTCTCGTTGGATACAAAGAACGATGTCATGTCGATGAGCAGTGTATCCTTGCGCGAAGCCTTTATCTTGAAGGTCTTCATAATGGGGTGTACGAAGTTGCGGTTGAATGCCTTCTCAATGGGGTCTCCGGGCACTACGCGCTCGTAGTTCTGGTAAGAGTGCATGTATACGTTGGCCGTGTCGGCAGAGAGCGAGAACATGAAGGGAGTCCCCACCATTTCGCCGGCATTGAAGTTGGCGTTCTCGCTGGTGCTTACCATGCGGTTGGCCATCAGGTAGAGCACATCGAGGTTGCTCTTGGTAACCTGCAGCAGCAGCTCGCCCTTCTTGTTGACATAGGCTGTGAACATACCGTGGTAGGCGGTAGCGCCGTTGATGGCCTTGTCAAACTTGTCGGTCTTCTTGGCAGATGACGAGGCTTCGGTAGCTGCTTTCTTCTTCTTTTTCTTGAAAATGCTCATTTCTACATTGGCAGCAGCGTCGGCAGTAATCGCAAGAGCCATCGTGGCTAACAATAATGATTTGATCTTCATCATAATTTAGTTGATTATAGTATAGTTTATATTAAAAATTCTTGTAACTGATATTGACTATCTCGGGGAAGCCCTTCCACACGTGCTTCTGGCTGACCTTAATCTTGTCGGCGGTATCGGTGACGGCAAACTTGTAGAACTTGCCGCCGCGCTGGTTGCTGGCGCCGTCGCTATAGGTGGCCACATAGAAGCAGTCGTTCTGCTTTTCATCGGTCACGATATCGTTGAAGATGGCGGTAGCCGTGCCGTCGAACGTGCAGAGCAGCACGGGGTCCTTGCCGTTGCGGAAGTTGTAGCCGTAGAGGTGGTTGCCCTCGGCGTAGATGAGGTAGCCCTGCTTGGTGGTGAGGCTGAAGAGGCGTGCCTGGTAGAAGCCGGGAGCCGTGAGGGGTATCTCGTAGCGCTTGCCCTTGGTGGCCACACCGCTCTGGCGGGTGATGGTGTAGGTGTAGATATAACGCTTGCCGCCGATGGGGTCGTAGAGGATGGTGGCGGTCTGTCCGCCGCTGTAGAGCGAGTTGACATTGGCCACAAAGGTGAGTCCGCCAGTGGTGAAGTCCTTCTTGGTGTCCCAGCTGAAGGGCTCGTCGGTGTCAGAGTCGGCGAGGTTGTTCATCGAGGTACCCATGGCGCGGAGGTTGCAGAACACGCGGTCGCGCGAGTTGTACACGACATACTGCTCGATGGCAGCCGCCGAGTTGTCCTCACCCGTGTGGTTGCAGGCGATGCCTGGCGCGGGGGTGAAGTAGTCGTAGCCGTTGCTCTGGAGATAGTAGCTCACCGGCGTACCAAACTCTCCCTCGTTGAGGCTGTTCAGCGCGTAGGCATACTTGTCGGCAAGGAAGAGTGCAGGCTTGTTGCTAATCTTCTGGATGTCGTGCATCACGATGGAATGGCGGTAGCCCTTGATGTCGGGGTCAAAGATGGTCAGCTCCTGTGGGTTGTCCAGGTCTTCGCGACCATAGCGGTAGGTGCCGTTTTCGGTGCAGACATACACCTGGTTCTCATACGACTCGGGGCTGTTGTCTGTCCACACCATGATGGGCTGCTTGAGCGCCAGGCCCTTGTTGGCAAGGATGTCGGTGAGGTGCAGGGTGTCGCGGCTGATGGAGAGCATGTCTACCACCATGTTGCCAGACTGGTCCTTGCCGGTGAGTATCCAGCCGCGGGTATAGAGGTTGTTGACCTTGAGCGTAGCTTGACGGCTGTAGACGATGCCCGTGGCAAGGTCAGTAACCTTGAAGAACAGGTGGTAATCGTCGGCCTTGAGCTTGACCTTGTAGTCCAGATTGCGGTCGGTTCCCAACTGGGTACGCTGACCCACATGCTTGTTGGTACTCACAGCTACCCACTCGTAACTGTAGCCGCCAGCCGACTCCTGACCCTCACGGTAGCTCAGTTCGGGGCTGATTTTAAGGCCATCCACGTCGGAACGCAGCAGATAGACAGTGTCGCCGTCGAATCCTTTCTGTCCGATGGTGACATCGTTGATCTGGCTGTAGCTGTAGTTGCCCTTGTCGTCGAAACAGGCGCTAAGCATCACGCCAGCCAGGGCGAGCAAAAATATGTTTGTTCTCATCTCAGTCTTAGTATTTGATGCCTTCGCCGGCAGTCATCTTCACGCGCTTGCCGTTGGCGTCTCTATAATCTTCATAAATCGTATTTCCCTTGCTCTCCTGGTCCTTGAGGTACTGGTCAAACTTGATGGCGAGTGCCTTGGCCTTGGTAAACGACATGCTGTCCTCGGTGGCGAAGTCGAGCAGCGTCAGACCGAAGAGGCTGCATATCAGCTTGCATTTCTTCTCGGAATAGGTGCCGAAGAAGTAGGTGCGGAAACCTGGCAGCTGTACCCACTTGTTGCTGATGGTAATGGTGTGGTGCAGCACGTCGACTCCGGTCTTGTCAGAGCTGTTGGGGCGCAGCCATTGGGCCATCGGGGTCGCGAAGTCTTCGTTGGCGACGAGCTCGAGCTTCAACTGGCGCTCCTTGCCCTCAAGGTCGTCTCTCAGGTAGAAGTGTATGGGGATGAGCACATAGACCTCGCCAGCCTTGACGGTATAGCTGTTGTCCAGCGCGTCGTAGTCCCAGCCTTCCTTGGCCTGCTCGGCATCCTCGGGAGCCACCACCTGCACCGTCACCTTGCGGTCGTGGTCCACGGCGGGACCTATGACCTTGGCTCTCACCATGAGGGTGGTGTCGCTGATGGTGCTGTATACGGCAAAGGGTATCTGGGTCTCTGCGGTGTAGTCCTGCTTGCTGTCGTCGAGTCCTCCCTTGGTGGCCGACATGGCAAAATAGATGCCGCTCTCGCCCGAATAGGTCTCTATCTCCTCAGTACATGCGGCGAGCATCCATCCCGCCAGGCATGTGAGTAATATATGGATATGTTTCATCTTGTTTCTTATTTGCGTAGTTGCTGTTCACTGTCGGGGAGGTCGAAGACATAGGTGCTGTTGGTTATCTGCATGTCTTGGAGGTTGGGGTTGTAGAGTCGGGGGATAGAGGTGATGCCCTTGCGCTTGTAGTACCAGAAGAGCTGACCCTCGCCGATAAACTCGCGCACATACTCGTCCTCGATATATCCGTTGAGGCCGATGTTAGACTTGAGCTGGGGTATGTTGCGGGCCTTGCGGATGGGGTTCAGCGCCTTGTAGTCCTTCGTACATTCGGCCTTGATGAGATACATCTCAGACATACGAATCATGGGCAGCAGCCGGGCAAACTCAAAGCCGTTGTCGGTCACGTCGCCGTACTTCACGAAGAACTGGCCCACATTGCCCTCGGTGTCGCGCTGGGTCTGCCACTGACACTTGCGCAGGTCGCCGTCGTCCTCGTAGAGCTGGCTTATGCCGTAGTCACTCATCTTGAGCACGTTTTTGGCTTCGAGCTTGTAGGAGAATATCTTGTCAAAGATATCGGTGGTGCGCTTAGAGTGGTAGTTGCCGAAGAGTATCTCCGACGAGAAGATGCGGTCCTCGGCACTGGTGTTGGCAGAGCCCGATGTGGCCTGGCCGTTCACCTGCTCACGGGTGGCAAAGGGGAAGAAGCGCGAGGCTCTGTCTATCACGTCGTTGGCATATTTCACCGCATTGCCGGTGTCGCCGGCATAGAGGTAGACTCTCGCGGTGAGAGCCAGGACGGCGAAATAGTTCATGCGCTCGTTGCGGAATCTGTAGAAGTTGTTGCCCGAGGCATCCTCGGTGGCGAGCTTGCCCTCGGTGATGACGGGGTCATAGTCTGCCAGCAGCTCTTCGGCTGCCTTGAGGTCGGTGGTGATGTTGAAGATCACGTCCGAGGCTGGTAGGAGCGGCTTGACCTTACGCTCGGTGTCGTTGACATAAGGGATGCACTCCTTGCCGGGCTCATACTTGTAGATGGGACCGAAGATGCGCAGCAGGTCGAAGTGGAGCATGGCACGCAGCGCCAGCGCCTCGCCCTTGATGATGTGGTAGCCCTTGTCAGAGAGCACGTTGCGGTTTTTCTCACAGTGCTCCAGCAGCGTATTGATGTTGCCAATCAGCGCGTAGCCCTTGGCCCAGGTGTCGCTTACGGCGTCCTTCATCTTCTGGTGGTCATAGTTGGCCAGGAGCACATAGGCGTGGGTGTTGAGGGGCTTCGAGGTGTCGTAGTATTGGGCCAGCACGTCAAAGGTGGTAGTGGTGAGTGTCTGCCCGTAAAGGCTGCTGTTCAGCAGGTCGATGTAGATACCGTTGAGGGCGGTGCGGAAACCGTTCTCGTTTGAATAGAGTGCATCTTCCATGATGCGGTCTTCTGAGTCGACCTTCAACCACTCCTCGCAGGATGTGCAGCAGAGCAGTGGGATAATCAGCAGGAGTGCCAGTTTATATTTGTTCATATTTTTAGCTTTTTTCTTATCGTTAGAATCTGATATCAAATGACAGTGATACGCTTCTGGAGAACGGATATTCGGTTCCGCGTTCCTCCTTGAACGAGGCGAGACGGAAGATGTCGTTCATGTAGACTCTTACCGAAGCTCCCTTGGCTCCGAGGGCACGTATCCACTTGGCGGCGGTCTCATAGCCCACGCTGAACGACTCGCCAGTGAGCACGTTTTCATCCATCACGAAGCGCGAAGACATTGGGGTCGACTCAAAGTTGTTGATGGCTTTGAAGCGGGCAATGTCGCCAGGCTGCTTCCAGCGGTCGTACAGCGCGCGACGGTCCACGTTGTAGTACATCAGGTCTTCCGACAGGTTTTCCACCTTGTTATATAATGTAGAGGCAAAGACCTGGGCGCCGAGACGGTAGCGCAGGTTGGCGCTGGCAGAGAACTGCTTGTAGTAGAAGCTCACGCCCACCACGCCTTGCAGCTTGTCGGCGGTAGTACCCACTACCACCTCGTCGTTCTTGTCGTACTGGAAGGTGTAGGTGCCGTCCTTCTTGATGAATATCTCCTGACCGGTAGCGGGGTCGATGCCGGCAGAACGCACGGCCCAGATGTCGTCGGGGCTGCCGCCATCGTAGTAGCGGCGGTAGGAGTTGTTGTTGCTCGCAGCCTCGTTCATGGCCTGCAGCTTATTGCCGATGTTCTTGTACTGGGTCTCGCTGTGGTTGAAGCTCAGGTTGAAGTTGAGGCGCATGTCGTCGCGCTTGATGGCATTGACCATCACCGTACCCGAGAAGCCCTGCGAAATCTGGCCGCCGAAGTTGGTGTAGAGCGAGGTGAAGCCCAGCGATGGGGGCATGGTCACCGATACCAACAGAGGGTCGGTCACCTTGTGGTAGTAGTCGGCCGAGATGCGCAGACGGCTCTT
This sequence comes from Prevotella sp. P5-64, assembly GCF_002251285.1. Classification (NCBI taxonomy): domain Bacteria; kingdom Pseudomonadati; phylum Bacteroidota; class Bacteroidia; order Bacteroidales; family Prevotellaceae; genus Prevotella; species Prevotella sp. P5-64. Next base: position 13,695 of record NZ_NPJK01000016.1, on the reverse strand, counting down.
GAAGAGCTCCAGGTCTATACCCCAGTTCTTGTCGATGGTCTTCTGCCATGCCAGATTGGTGTTGGCAAACTTCGACAGGATGGCGCTGGTGCCGAAGTGGTTGGTGTAGCCCGAGTTGTAGATGTATGTACCCGATGAGAGGTAGGCGTCAAAGTTCTGGTTGCCGGGGTTACCGATAGAGAAACGCAGTTTGACCAGGTCGGCCCATGGCAGATGGAACCACGATTCCTTGTTGATGTTCCAGCCCACACCCACAGCCCAGGTATTGGTGAATACCTTCTGGGCGCCGAAGACTGAGGAACCGTCCCAACGCAGGTTGGCGTCAAAGAGATAACGGTTCTTGTATGAGTAGTTGCCGTTGAAGTAGAAACTGGTCGAACGGCTTATCGTTTTGTTGTATGTCGGCTTGTCGCCTTCGGTAAATCCAGCCGAGAACTGTGGGTTCTGATGCAGGTCGCTGGTAAATCCATAGACCATATAGGCGTTGCGGTTCACGGTCTTTTCGCTGAAGTACCAGCCGCCCACCAGGTTCACGGTGTGGGCGTCGTTGAACACCTTGCCGAAGGTGATGGTGGTCTCGCCGTTGTAGGCGAAGTTGTCATCGTTTTCACTGCCGTAGCTGCCCTTGAGCGTGGCGCTCAGGAAGTCGGGGTGCTTGGGCGACTTGAAGGTCTCGTTCTTGGAGACCGACTTGCTCAGACCCAGTCGGCCACGCAGCTGGAAGGCGTTCCAGAACCGCCAGATGAGGCTGAAGTTGTTGCGCAGCGTCATCTCGTTGGTGTGGTTCTTGTTGACGATATTGTAGAGATACAGGGGGTTGTAGATGGTGTTGCCAGCCACGTCGGTCGACTCGAGCAGCGTGGGGATAGAGCCATCGTCGTTGTACTTCAGATAGTAGGGGTTGGCCTGTGCGAAGGTCGAAAACTCCACCGGCTCGTGGTCCGAGTTGGTGATGTCGATGTTGAAGTCATTGCTGAAGATGAGCGACTTGGTGCGGTAAGTCAGCTTGATGTTGCCGCTCACGGTCGAGCGGTCAGAGCCCTTCATCACACCGTCGTCATTGCTGTACGACAGACCGACGCCGTAGACCATTGAGTCGTCGCCGCCGTCGATATACATGTTGTGCGAGTGGTTGAGCACGGCGCGCAGAGGCTCAGACAGCCAGTAGGTGTTCACACCGCGTTTCACCTCTCTCAGACGACTGTAGTAGAGGGCGTCGAGAGCGTCCTGGCTGGTATAGGCGTCCTTGGCGGTATAGCGGCCAGCCAGGCGTTCATACTCCAGCTTCTCCGAGGCGTTCATCAGGTTGTAGTCGGTCAGATCGGGCATCTGCACGGCAAAGTTGCCTGAGTACGATACGCGCAACTTGCCCGACTCGGGTCTTACGGTCTCGACCACGATTACACCGTTGGCAGCCTTCGAACCGTAGATGGCCGACGAGGCGGCATCCTTCAGCACGGTCACGTTGGCGATGCGGTCCATCGGCAGTTTCATGATGTCCTGGATGGTCACTTCGACGCCGTCCATGATAAACAGGGGCTGGTTGCCGGTGTTGTCATAGTCAGACTCGAGCGAACCCACGATACTGGTCTTGCCGCGTATCTCCATATCGGGCATGCGGTTAGGGTCGGAACCCCAACTGCTGTTTTCGACCACGTTGAGCGAAGGCTCAAGGGTCTTAAGACTCTGTATCAGGTTTTTGGTGCCTATCTTCTTGAGTTCGTCCTTGGTGTAGGTGCTGGCCGAACCCGTAAAGCTCGATTTCTTTCTCACGTAGATACCCGTAACCACTACATCCTTGATTTCGTTGGCTTTCTCCACCATTGTTACGGTTATCGACTTTTGCCCGGTGTAGGCAATCTCCTGGCTTTCCATGCCCAGGAATGAGATGACGATGGTCTGTTTGCCGCTTGGGATATTCTTCAGTACGAAGTTGCCATACATGTCGGAAACACAGACGATGTTGGTGTGCCCTTTCACCTGGACTGTTGCACCAGGGATGGTTTCTCCAGAAACTTCTTTGACCACGCCGGTCAGGGTTCGTTCGTAGGGCTTGGAGGACTCGTTGTTCACTTGCGCTAAACATACACAAGGTAGTAGAAGAGCGAGCAGAAAAAAATATCTCATTTACAGTAGTTATAATTATGCATGCAAAAGTAGTAAAAAAAAACATATTTATCGTTCCTTTGATGAAAAACTTTCAGTTTGTACACGTTTTCTTGACTTTTATGTATCATCTGTTTTCTTTTGTGGCGGTTTTTGCGGTTCTGGGGGATGCTCGGGTTTATGAAAGTTTAACGCTTGGCGGCGCAATGATGGTCCAGAAATTTGGAAAGTATGCGGAAAGGGAGTAATTTTGCATCTCTACAACATAAACAATCATGAATACTAAGAATTTGGCTTACCGCATCATCGCTACGGCTGTCGTCTGCGTCGCTACTCTCAGCATCAACGCTGCCGAGGTGGTCTACCGCATCGTGGAATACAACAAGACCATCGGCGATTTCACCCTTGCTGCAAGCGGCAGCGTGCCCCACAACTCCTGGGCTTATTTCGAAAATGACTTTGGTGCCACTACAGGCAACCGCTACAACCAGATACCGCGCAACCGCAAGGCTTCGCTTGTGCTCCAAGGCTGGCAGGGATGCCGCATCAAGAACATCACGCTCAGCATGTGCTCCAACAACAAGGAGGGCGAGGCTGCGCTCGTCGTCGCCGACGGAGAGACCACGGTCTACACCGAGGCTGCCGCCGAGTTCGGCAGCGACAAGTGGTTCGGACGCTGGGTGAGCAAGGACCTGGGCGTCTATGTCGACGTGACGCGCCAGCTCGACCTCGCCGCCTTTACCTCCGACGAGGCAGTCATCACCGTCAAGGGTGGCACAGCCAAGGGCTCGGTCTATCTCGACGCCATTACCATCGAGTATGATGCTCCCGAGGGCGCAAGTCTTGAGTCTCCGCTGGGTTGGAGTTACGAGAAACTGGAAGCTAAAGGCACCCTCAACGAGGGCGACCAACTGATGATATTCCGCAATGGCTGCGCCGCTGCCGACATCGACGGCATGGAGAAGTCGCAGTATCTCGATGTGGTGGCGCTTGCCAATACCACCGATGTCAGCGATCCCGATGTGCTGCGCTTCAAGCTCGCCAAGGGCGAGACTGCCGGCTGCTGGACGCTCACCGACCAGTTCGGACGCCGCCTGGGTGCCACCGCCAAGGGCAAGTTGGCTTGGAACGCCGGCGACACCCAGTGGAAGATAGAACTGGGCTATGGAGGCGCCACCATCACCAGCGCCACAGCAGCCTATGGCACCCTCAGGTTCAATGAGCCTGAGAGCAGCTACGCCCGATTTGGACTCTACACCTCCAAGACGCTCCTGCTGCCGTTCCTCTATCGCAGGACCACTCAGCAGCAGCCCGTCGCCATCTCGTCGATAGACTTTGGCGCGAGCGAGCAGTCGGCGAGCATCGACCAGAGCGTTCTGGTGCTCCGCCCCGAGCTCAAGCCTTCCAAGGTGACCGACCGCCGCCTCGTATGGACCACCGACAATGCCGATGTGGCTACGGTCAACGGCGGACTGGTCATGCTCAACGGCGTGGGCGAGGCCACCATCACCGCCACCTCGCATGATGGCGGCGCCAAGGCCTCGATACTCATCAAGGTCACCGCCTCGACGGGCATCTCTCCCCCCGCCCCCCCCGCCACTGCCTCCCCCGCCGCGCGCAAGGTCATCGAGGGCAACCGCGTGGTTATCATCAAGGGCGACCACCGCTATAGTCTCGACGGTCGGCTGCAGAGATAGCATCACCACCGCTATAGTCTCAACGGTCGGCAGCAGAGATCGCATTACCTTCACCATATTCACCCCACGGCAAGGGCTGGGCACCACATCGGCGTCCAGCCCTTGCTGCGTCTGTAGCCCACATTTCTCTCTCCCTTTGGGCTGAATGTGCTCCGCCATCACCGATTATATCTTCGCAGAGTTTGATTTCATCTTCGCAGAGTTTGATTTCATCTTTTCAGAGTTGGAAATAATCATTGCACAACTTGATTTCACCTTTTCAGGGCATGAGTTTATCTTTACCGTCATCGCGCCGCTCTTTGGCGTGGGCGTGTATTAGACGCTGGCAATTATGACATTACCACTAAAAAATAGCCCGACTTATTTTGCCATCATCCGAAGAATGATTATCTTTGCAACCAATAAAACCTAAATAAAAAATATAGTCAATTAAATCAACATTGTTATGGAAACAACCAATGGGGGTAGCCGTGGCTATCTCGTCAGCATCGTCATGGTGGCTGTGCTTGGCGGACTGCTTTTCGGCTACGACACCGCAGTTATCTCCGGAGCCGAGAAGGGGCTCCAGGCATTCTTTATGGGTGCTACCGATTTCACGTATACCGACTTCTGGCACGGGTTCACCAGCTCGAGCGCGCTCATAGGCTGCATCATCGGCTCTGCGCTTTCGGGTGTGCTTGCCACCGGCCTCGGCCGCAAGCGCACGCTTATCCTTGCCGGTATCATGTTCTTCATCTCAGCGTGGGGGTCCATGTGCCCGGAGAGCATGATACTCCCCGTGGGCAAGCCAGACCTTACGCTGCTGGTGGTGTTCAACATCTACCGCATCATCGGCGGTGTGGGCGTAGGATTGGCTTCGGCTGTGTGCCCCATGTATATCGGCGAGATAGCGCCGAGCCGCATCCGCGGCATGCTGGTGAGCTGGAATCAGTTTGCCATCATCTTCGGTCAGCTGGTGGTCTACTTCGTCAACTTCTTCATCCTCGGCGACCACATCGCGCCGCTCATCCAGAGCGTGGGAAGCGGCATGAACGAAATCGTCAATGGCACTGAGGCTGCCTGGGCCATCGAGACGGGCTGGCGCTATATGTTTGGCTCCGAGATGGTGCCCGCCGGACTCTTCGCCGTGCTCATCTGCTTGGTGCCCGAGACTCCGCGCTACCTCGTGATGGTGGGCAAGGATGACAAGGCCGAGCGCGTGCTGGCGCGCATCAACGGTGCCGACGAGGCGCGCCGCGTGCTGGCAGATATCAAGAACACGGTGACCCAGAAGACCGAGCGCATCTTCACCTATGGCGTCATGTGTATCGTGGTGGGTGTCATGCTGTCGGTATTCCAGCAGGCCATAGGCATCAATGCCGTGCTCTACTATGCGCCGCGCATCTATGAGGCGATGGGATTTGACAACCCGATGAAGCTCACCGTCTTCAACGGCGTGCTCAACCTTGGCTTCACCTGCGTGGCTATCTTCACGGTCGAGAAGTTGGGCCGCAAGCCGCTGCTCATCGCCGGCTCGCTCGGTATGGCGCTCGGCGCCATCGGCGTGGCGTTCACTTTCGGCGTGGCAGAGCTCAAGCTGCTCTGTATGATTAGCATCATGCTCTACTCGGTGTCCTTCATGTACTCCTGGGGCCCCATCTGTTGGGTGCTTATCGCCGAGGTGTTCCCCAACACCATCCGCGGTGCTGCCGTGGCCATAGCTGTGGCGTTCCAGTGGATCTTCAACTGGATAGTCTCGACCTCCTTTGTACCTATGGCCAACAGCATGGGATATATGTTCACCTACAGCCTCTACGGAGTCATCTGCATCCTCGCCGCCGTCTTCGTATGGCGACTGGTGCCTGAGACCAAGGGCAAGACCCTTGAGGATATGAGCCGCCTGTGGCGCAAGGAGAAGTAGGCGGTCATCTCTGACATTACAAACGACAAAGCGGCGGGAGAAACTGCACTGGTTTCTCCCGCCGCTTTCGACTTTATGGGGGTGGTGATACTACTTGAACAGCTTGAGCGCCTGCTTGACGGCGGGGCTGCTCTCGTTGACCACGTGGAAGTACTCGCTCATATCCCAGAGGTCACGGGCAATGAGCCCTTTGATTTGCAGGCCCAACGTGCGACGCGTGGCGCGCAGCTCCTCGTCATCACGGGGCTTGATATCCTTCTTCCCAGCCTCTTCCTCTATCTGCTCAAAGAGCTCTTGGGGCACTTCAAAGCGGGCGTTGAAGTCGGCAAAGGTGGGGTAACGCTCGCCCAACTCGCGGCGATGACTGTCGAGCCAGGAGACCATAGCCGGAACCACCACGCCGGCTGCCGTAATCTTGCGGTGCAGCTGGCTGTACTGCGTAGTGTCAAGGGGAATGAAGTAGTCGGGCATGATACCGCCGCCGCCATAGACCGTGCGATGCTGGCGCAGCGTCTGGTACTTCAGCGAGTCAGCAAAGTGGATGCTGTCGGCGCTGTAGAACTCGCCGTGCTTGTAGCGGGTGTCGATATCCTTGTTGTAGTCTACCGCGTTGCCCTTGGTGTAAGGCTTCTGGATGCAGCGGCCCGACGGGGTGTAGTAGTGGGCGATGGTAAGACGCATCATCGAACCGTCGGGGAACTCGATGGGGCGCTGGACGAGACCCTTACCAAAGGTGCGACGTCCCACGATGACTCCGCGGTCCTGGTCTTGCAGCGCACCGCTGACGATTTCTGACGCCGAGGCAGAGAACTCGTTGACGAGGACCACTACCTTGATCTTGCGCAGCTTGCCGTTGCCGTCGGCATGATATTCGCGTCGCTTGTCATTGCGTCCTTCGGTATAGACGATGAGGTCGTTTTTGCCCAGAAACTCGTTGACTATCTGCGTGGCGCTCAGCATATAGCCGCCGCCGTTCTCCTGAAGGTCGAGGATAAGGTTCTTCATCCCCTCTTTGTTGAGCTTCTTCACCGCGTCCATGAACTCCTTGTAGGTATATGCCCCGAAACTGCCTATGCGTATATATCCCACCTGTGGACGTATCATATAGGCTGCGTCGATGGTGTTGAGGGGTATCTTGTCGCGCTTCACGTCGAAGTAGAGTACCTCTGCAATGCCTCTGCGCACCACTCCCAGCCGTACCATGGTGCCTCGCTTGCCGCGCAGCCGACGCATGATTTCGCTCTGGTCCATCTTGACGCCGGCTATGGCTGTATCGTTGACGCTGATGATGCGGTCGCCTGCCATGATACCCACCTTCTCTGACGGGCCTTTGACCACGGGCTTGATGACGAGCAGTGTGTCGGCAGAGATGTTGAACTGCACGCCTATGCCGTCAAACGAGCCGCCCAGCGATTCGTTGAAGGCGCGCGCCTGCTTGGCGGTAGAGTAGCTCGAGTGTGGGTCGAGATTCTCGATCATGCCGCGGATGGCGTCTTCTGCCAGTTTGTTGTCGTCGACCGTGTCCACGTAGAGTGCGCTGATGGCCAAGGCGGCCTTGCGCATCTTGTCGTAAGGATTGTATGTCCCCTTGGCAAACAGACTTTGCGCCATAAGGGTAGAGGTTATAGCCGACAGGATGGCTATAATCAACATTCGTTTCATAACTATATATAATATAAGGATGTGATTAATCGAGTGGTGCAGAGTCGGGCTCGGGAACGTCTTCTTCGATTACGAGGTTGTCGATAATGAAGTTCTGGCGCTCCATAGTGTTCTTTCCCATGTAGTATTCCAGCAGTTTCTTGACCTGGTCGTTCTTGTGGAGCGTCACCTGTTCAAGTCTGATGTCGGGGCCGATGAAGTGGGCCATCTCATCGGGGTCTATCTCGCCCAGTCCCTTAAATCGGGTAATCTCGGGCTCAGGCCCCAGCTCGGCGATGGCAGCCAGACGCTCTTCCTCGTTGTAGCAGAACCTCACCACATAGTCCTTGTTGCCCTTGCCGGCAGACTTTCCTTCGGCTTCGAGCACCTTCTTGTCCTTTATCTTGTTGCGTTTGTTACGTACTCTGAACAATGGCGTCTGCAGAACATAGACATGGCCCTTCTTGATGAGGTCGGGGAAGAACTGGAGGAAGAAGGTGATGATGAGCAGACGGATGTGCATACCGTCGACATCGGCATCGGTAGCCACGATGACCTTGTTGTAGCGCAAGTCATCAAGTCCCTCCTCGATGTTGAGCGCCGCCTGCAGCAGGTTGAACTCCTCGTTCTCATATACCACCTTCTTGGTGAGTCCGAATGAGTTGAGTGGCTTGCCGCGGAGTGAGAATACCGCTTGGGTGTTGACATCGCGGCACTTGGTGATACTGCCGCTGGCAGAGTCGCCTTCGGTGATGAAGATACTCGATTCCTCCTTGCGCTCGTCCTTGGCGTCAGAGTAGTGTATACGGCAATCGCGCAGCTTGCGGTTGTGCAGATTGGCTTTCTTCGCACGCTCTCGGGCGAGCTTGGTGATACCTGCCATCGACTTGCGCTCGCGTTCGCTCTCCTTGATTTTGTTCTCGATGATTTCGGCCACATCAGTGTGGATGTGCAGATAGTTGTCCACCTCTCTCTTGACGAAGTCGCCCACGCACTTGTTGATAGATTCGCCGTTGGGAGCCATCAGGGTGCTTCCCAACTTAATCTTTGTCTGACTCTCAAACACCGGTTCCTCCACGTTGATGGCGATGGCAGCCACCAGACCATTGCGGATGTCGGTGTATTCATAGTTCTTGTTGAAAAACTCTTTGATGGTGCGGGCAATATGTTCCTTGAACGCCGACTGGTGAGTACCTCCCTGCGTGGTATGTTGGCCATTGACAAACGAGTAGTACTCTTCGCCATACTGGTTGGTATGGGTAAAAGCGATTTCGAGGTCTTCGTTCTTGATGCGGATGATGGGGTAGAGGCCCTCGACGGTCATGTTGTCGGTCAGCAGGTCTTCCAGTCCGTTTCGACTGCGTATGCGTCGGCCGTTATACATGATGGTAAGCCCCGAACTCAAGTAGGTGTAGTTGCGGAGCATGGTCTCGACGATATCATCGTGGTACGAGTAGTTCTTGAAGAGGCTGTTGTCGGGCTCGAAGTAGATGTAAGTACCGTGTTCGTCCTGAGTCTCTTCGGTGGTGTCGCTCTTGAGGATGCCACGCTCAAAGACCAGACTGCGCACGAGTCCGTCGCGATAGGAGCGTACCTCGAATCGGCTGCTCAGTGCATTCACCGCCTTGGCACCTACACCGTTGAGGCCCACGCTCTTCTTGAAGGCTTTGGAGTCATACTTGCCGCCGGTGTTGAGCACGCTCACTGCCTCTACGAGTTTGCCTTGGGGGATGCCGCGGCCATAGTCGCGCACGCTCACACGCAGATTGTCCATGACATCGACCTCGATGCGGTCGCCCGCCTTCATCTTGAACTCGTCTATAGAGTTGTCTATGATTTCTTTGAGCAGTACATAGATGCCGTCTTCGGCCAGATTGCCGTCGCCCAGACGACCGATATACATACCGGGACGCGTGCGCACGTGCTCCATGTCAGAGAGATGGCGTATATTGTCGTCGGTATAGTCGACGGGGGCTTCGTTCTGTCCGTCCACGACGGGCAATGTCTCTTTTTCGTCTTCTTTCATCATTCTATTGTTTTGCGGTAACAGCGGCGGCGCTTATGGTTGGTAGGAGCCAATGGACCCCACTGGCTCTGCACACCCTCGTTAGACTCCATTTCTACCTGGCTCTCGCCCCACTTGAAGCCGTAGGCCTGGTAGCGGGGGATGAGGTCGGCAAAGAGCAGCGCGTTGGCTCCCTTGGTACGGTATTCGGGCAGAAATCCCATCAACAGCAGGTCCACGCCTTCGGTCTTGTGGAACTTTATAGCACGCAGTAGGTGGTACCAACCGAAGGGGAAGAGGCGGCCGCGACGGCATTTCTGCAGCGCGCGGGAAAGCGAGGGGATGGTTATGCCCATTCCGGCCATCTTGTTGTCGTTGTTGCCGTCCTCGATGACAGTGATGAGGCTCAGGTCAGCCAGTGGCAGATACATTTTTATGTATTGTTCTATCTGCCGGTCGGTAAGTTCGGAGAAGCCATAGAGGTCTTTGTAGGTCTCGTTGACCAGTTCAAAGAGCTTGCGGCCATATCCGCCCTTGAATATGTCCTTGCGGGTGAGCTTGCGCACGTGCAGATTGTAGCGTTTCTCAATCATCTGCGCTATCTTTGAGTATTTCTCTGGTATCTGGTCGGGCACTTCGAGGAAATACTCCACATAGTCGTTGTCCTTGCTCCATCCCTCGAGACGCTCCATGTGCTCGGGGTAGTAAGGGTAGTTGTAGATGGTGGGCATGGTACCCAGTTTGTCGAAACCCATGGTGAGCATACCCTCGGGGTCCATGTCGGTAAAGCCCAGCGGACCCACGATGCTCTTCATGCCTTTCTCGCGGCCATAGTCTTCGACAGCCTGGAGCAGCGCGCGCGTCACCTCGATGTCGTCGACGAAGTCTATCCATCCGAAGCGCACGTCCTGGCGGTCCCAGCGCTCGTTGGCACGGTGGTTGATGATGGCTGCCACGCGCCCCACCAGGCGTCCGTCGCGATAGGCGAGGTAGTATTCGGCCTCGCAGAAGTCGAAGGCGGCATTGCGTTCGCGGCTCAAAGTGTTGAATTCATCGCTGTAGAGGTTGGGCACGTCATAGGCGTTGCCGGCATATAAATCGTAATGGAAATCGATGAAAGTACGGAGGTCTTTCTTGTTTTCCACACGCTTGATTACTATATTTGACATATTATTATGGTGGATATCATTAATATGCAAAAATAGTAAATTAAACGGAGATTGCTGCAGAAAATTATCAGATTTTTTCGCAGACGAGCAAAATATGGCTGCCGTCGCGCTGGGTAGTGCCGAAGATATAGGTGGTCCCGCCGTCTTTCAGGCGCAGCCGTTGACGCAGTTGGACGGCGCTGAGCGGCATGTTGCGCACCGTGATGTTGGCGCGGTCTCTGCCGTCGAGGGCACGGCGCAGCTGTTTGCGGTTGAGGGTGGTTGTGGCGGTGATGCGGGAGCCCCGACCCGGAAAGCGGGCTATGGCTTCGCTGCCTATAAAGAGGTTGGAATTTGGGGCTATCATCCTCGTCTGGTACCGTTGGCATACTTGTGCCATCAGTCCCGACTTCATTACCGATGCGTTGGGTTCATAGAGATACATCCCCTCGCCAGCCGGGGTGTCGAGATAGCGCGGTTGCGAGTCGTCGGGGGTGAAGACGCACACTTGGCGGTCGTTCACGCAGTACACGGTGGGCACGCCCTTGCTCTCTGCCGAGCATACGAGCAGCAGTTCCTTGCACTCGCCGCCCACCGAGACGATGTGTACCTCGCTCACGCAGCCCAAGGCTCTCACCGCCTCGTGCCAGTCGAGCATGGGCGAGAGCTTCACCATCACCCATCTGCCTTTGGCACATAGGGAGGGGGCAAGCCCGAGCACATCGGGAGTGCAGTCGGCGATGGCGTAGGTGCGGCCGCCGGCGGCGTCGCGTCGGGCGGGGTCTATGTATATCAGCGTCTGTGGGGCGATGGCGTCGAGTGCCTGTTCTGCCTCGGTACACATCACCGTGGCTGTGCGCCCGAGCACTGAGAGATTGTGGCGCATCAGCGCACACAGCTCCTCGTTGCGCTCCACATAGGTGGCGCTTCTGAATGTGGTAGAGAGTGCCAGAAAGTCTATGCCGAAACCGCCTGTGAGGTCGGTCATCGACGCGCGGTCGCCCTCGGCGATGAGGCGGCGTGCCACGCGCAGTTTGTAGTGGGCTGCCGTTTGCGACGAGCATTGCTCCATTGACAGATGCACGGGATAACGTATGCCCTCGATGCGTGCCAGCAGCGGCAGTTTGGCTGCCGCCACCTGCCGCCCCCGTATCTGGTCGAGCGCCCAGGACATATCCACCTCGGGATGCTTGCTCCCCATGAGTGCCAGTTGCCTTACATCGTCGCCGGCATGGTCGCGCACAAACTGCAGTGTCTTTTCGTCCACTCTCTTGGTCATGTTATCTCTGTCAGGGGGATGGGTTATGGATGTCCGTCGCTCTTCTTGACCAGTCGTCTGAAGTTCTTGATGCGGTGGAAGGTCAGCATATTGGCGTCGTGACCGCTGTGAGCGAGTTCGCCGTCGGGACCTTCGTATGCGGTGCGCGATACGTAGATGATGTCATTGCCCTCGGTCATCCAGTCGATATACTGGAAGGCGTGGCGCTTCATGTCGGGATGGGCGAGCAGCGTGGCGTGGCGCGTCCATTCACGCAGGTCGGGCGAACTGATGAGTACCACGTAGTTGCGCACGTACAGACCGGTGGCGGAACCTTCTCCCTCGGGCGCGGCGTTGACCAGGCTCCAGTAGCGATGGGTGAGCGAGTCGTAGCGGATGGTAAACTTCTTGCAGCCGCCAGGCATATCCACCAGGTCTTTGTCGTCAAACGACAGCTCGCGGCAGTCGTCGCTTACCTTGATTATCGCTGCCTTCTCGGTCACTCCGTTGGGCGTGTTGGCTCTCATCACGTCTACCATATTGCCGTCAGGGGCTACCACGGCGTTGCCGTCCAGCCATCCGTAGACCTTCTCCTTGAGAAGGGGCATGGCGTGCAGGTTTACCGAGCGTGTCCAGTTGGCGGCTTCGAGCAGGTCGGCACCCACGGGCACCGATATCATCATGGCGCTATACCGCATGGGCCATGTAGTAGCGGGTGCTTTGGCATATTCTATGGCCTTCCATATCCTTCCTTGATGCACCACCACGGGAGTGGGGGCGCTGTGGTATTCGCCCTCGGCGAGCAGACCATGGTGGCTGTCGCTCGGAGTGGTCCACGACTTGCCGTCGGTAGAGCGGCGTACGACCAGGTTGCCATACTCACGGTCTGTACCGATGAGGTAGAGCGTGTCTGATATGCAGAATACTGACGACCAGAACTGCCCTTTGACCACCGACTGTCTTTCCCATGTCAGTCCGCGGTCTTCCGACTTGTATACCTCTGTATTATATTCCGTCTGGCCGTTGGCAAAGAGGTCGTGGGTGGCTATGTAGTCACCGTTGGACATGATGCAGATGGAGGGTGAGCCCACATACATGCCTTTGCTTGCAGGGTGATAGCAAATGGTTACTCCGGGTGCCGAAGCCCACATCCAGGAGAGGTGCAGCAGGCACCCTAAGAGAAGCACAGTTCTACGTATTGTCTTCATTAGGTTTATGTTTTGTATCCACAAAATTACGCAAACTATCGCGGAGAACAAAGAAATGTGGGTAGAAACTAAAATAGTTGACGGAATATTTGTCGATTACGTTGTCTTTTCATATATTTGCAGCTATAAAACCATACAGGGCATAAGCGTACTGCCTGCAACCTATATAAAAACGACTAAAGTCAGTCTAAATAATAAAACCAATGCAATTATGAAAAAATCATTACTCATTGCCGCTATGTTCGGCATGTCTGTTGCTGCAAGTGCCCAGCAGACCTTTACCCACATTACCATCAAGAGTGGGTTCAACCAGGACGTTATCTGTGAGGATAAAGACCGTATCACCGAGACTACCACCCAGTCCGATGCACCCGACCTGCAGGGCATCGACGGCTCAGGCTTCGCCTTCTTCACCACCAGCGTGCAGACCAATGGTGCCATGTGTGGCGACGACGGTTTGTTCAAGTCTTCACGCACCGGCGCCACCTTCAAGGTGATGCCCACCCAGCTCAATGCGCTTGTGCTCAAAGGCACCAAGAAGACCACTATCGCTGGCAACTCTGTCGTCATCCCCGGTAGCGTGGTTCAGGGCGAGCTCGTCTTTGAACCTGAGTTCGGGATAAGCGACAGTCGTTTTTCTTGCTATGCCAGATTTCCGACAGGTGCATATTACATTTGCCCTCCAAACAATATGGATGGCAAAATGCAGAATTGTAAAGTCCAAATGAAGTT
>NZ_NPJK01000015.1:0-36416 GCF_002251285.1 Prevotella sp. P5-64 | reverse complement strand
CCACAAGCCCCATCCCGGCCTTCCCCAAGGGGAAGGAGTGCACCACAACCTCCTCAAACACAACGGGAATAGAACTCCCTCCCCTTGTGGAGGGCTGGGGTGGGGCTTTAGCTGCTCGCGATGACTGTACCAGGGCACAATGCATCAACAAACGAGACAGCCCGAGACACGGCGCTACTGCACCTGCCTCGGGCTGCTATTCTATTTTTTTTCAGCGACTAACGCGCTGTAGAGCGGGTCCTCATTTATCTGAGTACGGGGCGTAACGGATACTTGTCTTTTGTTTCATCAGCACGGTCAACAAGATAAGTGTACAAACCCGGACCATCAGCATACCATAGAGATAATATCCTGCGGTATTTGCTGCTTGCATCCTTATAGGATGTCCAATAATTACTTTCACCAGATAATATATCATGTTTTTCGCCAACTACTGGCAAGAATATGCTGTTACGAGTATATCCTGGCTGAACTCCTGTAAATTTGAAGCCAAATTCATTATTCTCTTGCAAATACAAATACTCTACTTTCACAGTAGTGGTCGTAAATGAATTACCTCCTTCAGTTGAAGAACCTACAAGACCATTCATCTCATCCTTGGTAGGCACTCTCCAATTGTCCCCCCAGAATTTATTTTTAACGGCATCAGTCCATTTCATTGTTTCAGCCACATTCTGCGTAGCAAACTTAGGACCGCCTGCCCACAGCTGTACCCAATCGACATCAAGTGTGTCAAGTGTTTCAAGTGTTTCACCCTTGATAGTTGCTTTAGCCGTTCCGCGCACTGGGCCGGTGGTCACGGTGTAGTACTTGCCGGCTGTGAGACCTTTATCCTTGGTGGCCCTGACCAGGGTTCCGCCATTGTAGATGGCAATCTTCACTCCTGCGGGTACTGCGATGTAATAGGTGCCGGGCTCGCTCGCGGTGAGCAGTGTTACCTTGCTTTCGCTGGTCACCACATCAAATCCGGCTTCATTACTCTTAGCTGTGAGTCCAGACACCCACTTCTCTCCAGTTTTAACATTGATGTCGCAAGTGGTGCTGTTGCCATCTACCTTGACAATGCGCAGGATGGCTACCTGGGGCTTGAGGGCGATGGTGAGACCATCGGCGCCGGTGGTGGCAGACGCGGTCTTGCCAGCACAGGCATAGTAGTTGGCTACGCCAGCCAAATCACCTGTCTGTCCTGCAAGATTGACAGTGTTGCCAGGGAAATAGGCGTACCAGTCGGCAGCCGCAGTAGTGGTCTGTGCATTGGTAGAGGTGAAAGTCTCACCCTGCTTGGTAAATGTATAATAAGATTCGACCTGAGAGTTGGTCACATTGAGCATGTCGTTGACGGCAAAACTGAACTTATAGGTGCCTTTCTCGCCTTCATCCATGGTGGCTCGCGAAGCGGGCTGTTCTACAGTGGCGTTGAGGGTCATGCCCTGGGTGGCACCGCCGAAATCGTCGTTGCTGCAACCGGTCATCATCATCGCTGTAGCAGCTATCAAAAACAATAATGTCTTCTTCATTTTCCTTAATTCTTAGTTCTTGTCTGTTGTATTGTTGCCTATGGAGCATGGGTCTACTTATTCCCACACATCTTCTTCATCACCGCTTGTGACGTCACCTTGTACTGTGATGTTTCCAGTGCCACTTCCTGCGAGGATAGCGAGGGGCTGTACGGCGAAGACAGTGGTCGCCGGCTTAATGTAATGTTGCTTGTTCATCTTGTTGAAATTCTATTTAGTTGTTATATATATATTCATGTATAGCGGCAGTGGTCTCTCCATCTCCCCCATCGAGGACATGGCAAACTGCGACATAGATATAGGTAATAGTGGTGGAAAGTGAGGTTCCTGCGGCATGCCCATGCGCCATACGATTATGGTCGAAGCCTTGCAGAGGAGCTCTACAGCCATCCAGCCGGTAGGTTTGATTCAGATGGATTTGAAAATCAGATTTGCAAAGGTAGTGATAAAGGCTGGAATAATGGCCGGTTTTTCATTTTTTAACACCATAAACACGTTAACTATCATGCCATAAGGGGCCATTGGCATCGCCGCGCGCCCATAGACCCTTACCCCGACGGAAGCTGTGCTGACGGCGAGAGCAGCGACCACGGGCTTCGCCATCGGCGGCAAGGGCGCTGCCGAGAGGGCACAAAAAAGCAGCCTCTGCTGCCCGAGCCTGTGGCCCATGACAGAAAGGCTGCCTCTATGTTAAGTTAATGTGCTTGCAGTTAAAGTGGCTTGTACTCTACGAATGCCTCCATAGCCTCGTAGCATGCCAGTCCGAGCGAGTCGTAGAGAGCTGCAGTGGCGCGGTTGCGGTCTTCGGCACGCTGCCAGAACAGGCGCTCGTCGTTGCCCAGGAAGGGAGCGCTCTCCATCTGTGAAGAGTGCTTGAGGATGGAGTTGCGCTTGGCGCGGAGTTCCTCGGGGCTCATGGGCACGCACATCTCGATGTTCTCGATTTCCCATTCAGCCCACGCACCACGGTACATCCAGATGCGGCAGTCCTTGAGCCACTCGGCACCGGCGTTCTTCTCCTCATCGATAGCTGCAAAGACGGCGTCGGTACACTTGCGGTGGGTACCGTGGGGGTCTGCCAGGTCGCCGGCAACGAATATCTCGTGGGGCTGAACCTTGCGGAGCAGTTCGCGTACAATCTCAACATCCTTCTCGGTCATGGGGAGCTTCTCTATCTTGCCACTCTCATAGAACGGAAGGTCAAGGAAGTGGACATGGTCGAGAGGTATATTGTTGTAAGTACATGCTGTACGGGCTTCACCACGGCGGATAAGACCCTTGATGGTACGTACCTCGGGAGTATCTACATCGCCCTCCTTCTTGTTCTTGAGTGTCTTCTTGATGTCCTTGTACATCTTGGTGATGACCTCGTCCTTGCTGTCCATGAAGAGCTGGTTGTAACCATTGACGAAGTGCATGAAGCGTGTCACCTCCTCGTCGCCCACGGCAATGTTGCCACTGGTCTCATAGGCTACATGCAGGTCGTGACCCTGCTTGACGAGGCGCTGGATGGTGCCACCCATAGAGATGACGTCGTCGTCGGGATGGGGCGAGAAGACAATGACGCGCTTGGGGAATGGCTTGGCGCGCTCGGGGCGATAGGTATCGTCGGCGTCGGGCTTGCCACCGGGCCATCCGGTGATAGTGTGCTGCAGGTCATTGAATATCTTAATGTTGGCATTGTAAGCCGAACCATAGAGGGCGAGCAGTTCGGAGAGTCCGTTCTCATTGTAGTCCTTGTTGGTGAGCTTGAGAATGGGCTTGCCGGTAATCTGGCAGAGCCATACGAGGGCAGCGCGGGTGAGCTTGTCGGTCCACTTGCAGCTGGCTACCAACCAGGGATGGATGATGCGGGTGAGCTTGCCAGCGGCGGGAAGGTCGATGACCACATGGGCATCGTTGTGGGTCTGGAGGAACGATGCGGGAATGGAGTCGCTAATCTTGCCTTCGACCATGCTGCGCACAATCTCTGCCTTCTCCTCTCCCCATGCGGTGATAAACACCTTGCGGGCAGCCAGGATGTCGGCGATACCCAGGGTGACAGAGCATGGAGGCACAGGCTCCTGAGAGCCGAAGCTCAGCGTCATCTCCTCGCGGCTGATGGCGTCGATGAGGATGAGGCGGGCCTGAGAAGTGAGGGTAGAGCCGGGCTCGTTGGTAGCGATGTTACCCATACGGCCTACGCCGAGCAGCATCACATCGATGCCGCCAAAGGTCTGGATGCGCTGTTCATAGAGGCGGCACTGGCTCTGCACGTCTTCCTGGGCGATGGTACCGTCGAGGGTATAGACATTCTGCTCGGGAATGTCGATGTGGCTCAGCAGACGCTGGCGGAGCTGGCTGATGGTGCTGTGCTGGCTGTCGGCAGCGAGGGGGAAAAACTCATAGGCGTTGAAGATAACCACGTTCTTGAAGCTGACGAGCTTCTTCTCGTAGCGGTCTATCAACTCGTTGAATACGGGGGTCAGCGACTGGCCTGTACCCACACCTAAGACACAATACTTGCCGAGCAATTCCTTGGCCTTGATTTCGGCCACGATGGCATCGGCTATCTTCTGCGCACCTTCATCCACCGTGGGATAGATGTCGGTGAGGATGTGTTCGTCGCGTGTAATCTCGGAGCGCTCTACGGCCGTCTTGGGGTTATAAAACTCTTCGGGAACTGTGTTGAATACAATCTGCGAACTTAAGTTAAGTCTCATTGTCTTATCAGTTATTGAAGTTCTTATAAATTATCTTTCTCGATATCCTTGAAGTACTTGTAAGTACCCACCTTGAGCTCCTCGGTGGCAGCCTCATCGGCTACGATGATGGCATGGGGATGCTGCTGCAGGGCGCTGATGGTCCAGGCCTGGGTCACGGGACCTTCGACAGCTGCCTGGAGGGCGCGCGACTTGTGGTGGCCATTGACGAGAATCATCACCTCGCGGGCTGACAGCACAGTGCCTACGCCTACGGTGAGGGCGTGCTTGGGCACCTTGTTGACATCATTGTCGAAGAATCGGCTGTTGGCGATGATGGTATCTGTAGTAAGTGTCTTGATGCGTGTGCGTGATGAGAGTGAAGAGAAAGGCTCATTGAAAGCGATGTGGCCGTCAGGTCCGATACCGCCAAGGAACAGGTCGATACCGCCTGCTTCCTCTATCATCTGCTCGTAGTGGGCACACTCGGCGTCGAGGTCTTCGGCGTTGCCATTGAGAATGTGGATATTCTCGGCGGGGCAGTCGATGTGGTCGAAGAGGTTGCGACGCATGAACGAGTGGTAACTCTCGGGATGGCTCTCGGGCAGTCCTACATACTCATCCATATTGAATGTGATGACGTGCTTGAAGCTGACTTTGCCAGCCTTGTAGGCTTCTACGAGGCAGCGATACATACCCTCGGGCGAAGAACCCGTAGGCAATCCCAACACAAAAGGTTTCTCCGCAGTAGGGGCAGCGGCGTTGATACGTTCAACGACATGATTGGCAGCCCACTGAGACAGCTGCGCATAGTCGGATTCGATAATTAATCTCATTGCTCTGATGTTTAAGTTATATTCTATTTGAATTACAAAGTTACACATTATTAATAATAAAAAGGACAAAAAACGGATAAAAAACATCCCCGCGGCGTTTTTTGTTGGTTAACCCTGCCACCATGAGCATTACCACGACCATAGAGCAGACCGCGGGCGGCACGGGCAGCAGTCCGGGTTATACGGAGAGCAGGGTTATACGGAGAGCAGGGAGAAGAGCACAATTTGCTTTTTGTGTTCGTATCATCACCTTATGGTTTTTATTATGTCCTGCGGCAGGTATCGCCTTCATACGCTATGGATATGTAGCAATAAGGAGCGACAAAAAGATTTGTGGCTTTTCAGGGCTTTGCCCTTTGCGTCTGTGTGTGTCGTGTAATATCTCGAGAGCGAGCTCTCGGCTATTCCCCGCCACCCCCATCCGCGCCTGCCCGACGGCAGGCTGAAAAGCCGCAAATACAAAAAGCCGCCTTTGGCGGTAAAAAAAGTCCGGCTGCGCCGGTACAAAAAAATGATAACCTTATTTCCTATCCGTAGCGGTATATAAACTGAATAACACAAGCTGCTATTCCTGCAGTGGTAACGCCTTCGGCTAATCGCAACTCTTTCAGAGTAGCTAAGTAGGGTGGGTTTCTTACCCAGGGTTGAGGCGCTGCGCTCCTCAACCCTGGGCTATGTAATCCCAACTCCTACAGAGTGGACAAGGGTGCGTCTTGTCCCCCACAGGCCCCATCCTAACCTTCCCCACGGGGAAGGAAAAAAGCCCAAATGATGTCCATATTCCAATCTTTTTCAAGGAACGGAGCGCAATCATAACCCCTAAAGCACAGCGAGAATGAATTCCCGCCCCTTGGGGAGGGTTAGGGAGGGGCTTACAATCAGTTGTTTTTTTACCGCCAACGGCGGACTTTTTGAACGGCCAAAGGCCGCTTTTTTACCGTGGCAGCTGTTGTCGCCATGCAGCGCATGGCGTTGGGGATGGTGGCGACGACAAGGAGGAAAACTCGTTTTCCGACTGACGCCACCGCCACCCCCAAAAAGGCGAAGCCGACAACAGCCGCCATGGCTTTTTGTATCTCAACCCCGCAATAATTGACAAAAACGGGCTGTATGTCAGATTATATGGCTATCTTTGCAGCAGATCGCAATACAGTTGACTTAAACAATACAATTATCATGAAACAAAGAAGGACAATATTAGTAATGTTATGCCTGATGCTTGTCACGGGCGTAACGGCAAAGCTGAAGTTGCCGGCAGTGATAACCGACCACATGGTGATACAGGCCGGCGAGGCAGTAAACGTATGGGGCTGGGCCGACAAGGGTCAGAAGGTGACGGTGACGATAGACAACCACCGCACCACCGTGCGCACGGCGAAAGACGGCACATGGCGCGCCGTGCTGCCGGCGATGAACTATGGCGGGCCCTACACCATGACCGTGACCACAGGGAAGGAGAGCCTGACCGTAAGCGACATCCTTGTGGGCGAGGTATGGGTGGCGAGCGGCCAGTCCAACATGGAGTTCCGACTGTGCAGCGCCGACAACGCCGAGGAGGCTGCGCTCTCTGCCCACAACAGCGGCATCAGAGTGTTCACGGTGGAACGCACGATGGCAAAGACTCCCCAAGCCGACGTCGTGGGCAGCTGGACGGTATCGACACCCGAGACGGTGGGCGACTTCACCGCCGTGGGCTACCTCTTTGCCCGCGAACTCGCCAAGCGGCTCAACTGCGCCGTGGGCATCATCAACACCTCGTGGGGAGGCACCGATATCGAGACCTGGATGAGTCCCAAGGCGATAGAGTCGTTCCCCAAATACAACCCGCTGGTAGAAGAGATGCGCACCGCCGACCTCGACGCCCAGGCCAAGCGTTGGCAGGTGCTCAAAGCCAAGTTTGACAAGGCCGTAAGGGAAGAGTGTGGCGAGCGCGATGGCTGGTATCGCACCGACTTTGACAAGAGCGACTGGCAGAGACTTGAAGTACCGGGACTGTGGACCATCGACACGCTCGCCAAGATGGACGGCGTGGTATGGACCACCACCCAGTTTGATGTGCCCGAAGAGTTGACCGGCAAGGAGGCCACCCTCTACATGGGCATGATAGACGATGACGACGTGACCTGGGTCAACGGCCAGCGCATAGGCGAAACCAAGGGATTTACCGTCAAGCGCACCTACACCATACCTGCTGGCGTGCTCAAGGCAGGCAAGAACGAGCTGACCGTGAAAATCATCGACGACCACGGTGGCGGCGGTTGCTACGGCCCGCGCTATCTCTACTTCATCCGCGTGGGCAGCCAGCGCATTCCCATCCTCAAGCATCCGTGGAAATACCGCATCTCTGCCGTCAAAGACCTCGAAGGCTTCGTGCCCGACAATCCCAACAAGTATCCCTCGCGTCTCTACAACGCTATGGTTGCCCCCATCTGCCGTTATGGCATCAAGGGCGTCATCTGGTATCAGGGCGAGAACAATGCCAACCGTGCCCAGGAGTACTACCGCCTCTTCCCTGCCATGATCAACGACTGGAGAGAGCAGTGGAAGCGGCCTGAGATGCCGTTCTATTGGGTTCAGCTGGCCAATTTCATGAAGCCTGTCGACACACCGGCGGAGAGCAGCTGGGCCACGTTGCGCGATGCGCAGAACGCCACGCTCAGCCTGCCTCATACGGGTCAGGCGGTAATCATCGATGTGGGTGAGGCCGACGACGTGCATCCCAAGGACAAGCAGACCGTGGCCAACCGTCTGTCGCTCATGGCGCTCAACCATGAGTATGGCATGCACGATGTCTATTGCGACAGTCCCCAGCCCGTAAGAGCCGAGCGTACTGCCGACGGCAACATACTGCTCACCCTCCGCAACGAAGCCGAGACGCTCGTCTGTCACGACCGCTACGGCTATGCTTGCGGTTTCGCCGTGGCAGGTGCCGATGGTGTCTACCGCTGGGCCAAGGGCGAAGTGGTGGCGCCCAACCAGGTAAGGCTAACCACCCCCAAGGGCGTCGTGCCGATGATGGTAAGATATGCCTGGGGCGACAACCCCGACGACGCCAACCTCTACAACTCAGCCGGGCTGCCCACCACCCCATTCCAAATCAAGGTGGAGCCTGCCAAGGTCAAGGCAGAGCCCGCCAAGCCATAAACTACCACGACCGTATAACCCTTGCCGCACATATCTTTCATCCGCGGCAAGGGTTATACCGTCTTTATCACTGGCAGAATAGGTCCCGATGGTAAAAAAAGGGACAATTCTCTTTGTATTGTTTTCGGTTTTCACTACCTTTGTCCACATATTATATATTATAGATGAAAGAATTTGTAATTTCAGAGGTAAAAGCAGAGACTGCTATACTGGTGGGACTCATCACCAAAGACCAGGACGAAGAGAAGACGACAGAATACTTAGACGAATTGGAGTTTCTGGCCGATACGGCTGGAGCGGTGACCGTAAAGCGGTTTACCCAGAAAGTGAACGGCCCCAATACGGTGACCTACGTGGGCAAGGGTAAACTGGAAGAAATCAAGCAGTATATAGAAGACGAAGAAGACAACGACCGGGAAATCGGTATGGTTATCTTCGATGACGAGCTGTCTGCCAAGCAGATGCGCAACATCGAGAACGAGCTCAAGGTGAAGATACTGGACCGCACGAGCCTCATCCTCGATATCTTTGCCATGCGCGCACAGACCGCCAACGCCAAGACTCAGGTCGAACTGGCGCAATATCGTTACATGCTGCCTCGTCTGCAGCGCCTCTGGACCCACCTTGAGCGTCAGGGTGGTGGCTCTGGTTCGGGCGGTGGCAAGGGAAGCGTGGGACTGCGCGGCCCTGGTGAGACCCAGCTCGAGATGGACCGCCGTATCATCCTGCAGCGCATCACGCTGCTCAAGCAGAGACTGCTGGAAATAGACAAGCAGAAGACTACACAGCGCAAGAACCGCGGCCGCATGGTGCGCGTGGCGCTCGTGGGCTATACCAACGTGGGCAAGTCGACCATCATGAACCTCCTGGCCAAGAGCGAGGTATTCGCCGAGAACAAGCTCTTTGCCACCCTCGACACCACGGTGCGCAAGGTGGTGATAGACAATCTCCCCTTCCTGCTCGCCGATACCGTAGGATTTATCCGCAAGCTGCCCACCGACCTGGTAGACTCCTTCAAGTCGACCCTCGACGAGGTGCGCGAAGCCGACCTGCTGGTCCACGTGGTAGACATCTCCCACCCCGACTTCGAGGAGCAGATAGAGGTGGTCAACCAGACCCTCAAGGACCTCGACTCCGCCGACAAGCCCATGGTGCTTGTCTTCAACAAGATAGACAATTACCACTGGGTCGAGAAGGAGGCTGACGACCTCTCCCCGATGACCCGCGAAAACATTACGCTCGACGAGCTGCGCCGTACGTGGATGGCCAAAATGAGCGACAACTGTATCTTCATCTCTGCCCGTGAGCGAGAGAACATAGACCACTTCCGCGATGTGCTTTATCGCAAAATCCGCGAGCTCCATGTTCAGAAATATCCCTACAACGACTTTTTATATCCATCTGAAGAATAAGTATAACTTTTTTATCCATGAACTATGCAGCGACTATTAAGCGAACAGGAGATTAATATCCTGGAACTCAATGGCTGCCAGGCTGAAGACTGGACTGCCGTAAGCGTGAGCGAAGATTTCACGCCCGACTATCTGCGCAACGTGATGTTCTACGGCGACGTCAGCCTTGGCGTCTTCGAGCGTACCATTGAGGTGACCCCCGGCTTCAGCAAGCACTCGGGCATACGCAATGCCACCCTGCGCAATGTGACTATCGGCGACAACTGTCTGATAGAGAACATAGGCAACTACATCAACAACTACACCATCGGAGCCAACTGCTACATCTCCAACGTCTGTGTGATGGAGACCATCGAGGGCGCCACCTTCGGCCAGGGCAACGTGGTGTCGGTGCTCAACGAGGTGGGCGAAGGCAACATCATGATGTTCGGACTCCTGAACAGCCAGTTTGCCGCCTTCATGGTCAAGCACCACAGCGACCATCACCTGCGCGACACCATCTATCGGCTCATACGCGAGGAAATCAACTGCACCATGCCCGACCGTGGCACCATCGGCGAGAGAGTCAAGATTGTCAACACCAAGGAAATCATCAACTCGGTGATAGGGCCCGACTGCGAGATAAGCGGTGCCTCGCGACTCAGCGACTGCACCCTGCAGAGCGTAGGACAGCCCGTCTATATCGGCACAGGTGTAATCTGTGAAAACTCCATCATCTCCGACGGCTCGTCGGTCATCAACTCGGTCAAGATGCAAGACTGCTTTGTGGGCGAAGCCTGCAAGATAAGCAACGGATTTACCGCCTCGCAGAGCATCTTCTTCGCCAATTCATATATGAGCAACGGTGAAGCCTGCGCCGCCTTCTGCGGACCCTTTACCGCCTCACACCACAAGAGTTCGTTGCTCATCGGCGGGCAGTTCTCTTTCTATAACGCTGGTTCTGCCACCAACTTCTCCAACCATGCCTACAAGATGGGCCCCATGCACTATGGCATACTCGAGCGAGGTGCCAAGACAGCCAGCGGAGCCTATATCCTGATGCCCGCCAAGATAGGCACGTTCTCCGTGTGCTTCGGCAAACTGATGTATCATCCCGATACGCGTTGCATACCGTTCTCCTACCTCATTGCCTATGGCGACACGATGTATCTCTCGCCCGGACGCAACCTCACCACGGTAGGTCTGTATCGCGACATACGCAAGTGGCCCAAGCGCGACATACGTCCGCTGAGCAAGCACCGCAGCATCGTCAACTTCGACTGGCTCTCGCCCTTCTCCGTCAACGAGGTCATACAGGGCAAAGCCATCCTGGAGCGGCTGCGCGAGGCATCGGGCGACAACGTGTCGACCTACAACTACCACGAGTATGTCATCAACGCCTCGTCGCTGCGCATGGGCATCAGCCACTACGACATGGCGCTGCGCATCTATATGGGTGCCGTGGTCAAGCGTGTGCTCAAGCGCTACGGAGCCGTAGAGCCACCCGCATCGACCATAGGCGAAGGTGCCTGGAGCGACCTCTCCGGACTCTTGCTGCCCGAGAGCGAGGAACAGCGGCTTATCGAGCAGATTAAGGACGGCACCCTCGACGACGTGCAGAGCATCATCGACGAGTTTGTGGCCATCGACGGCCGTTACCGCGACTATCAGTGGGCGTGGACTTACAGACTTATACTCGATTATTACCACATAGACCACATCACCCAAGCCGACATAGACCGCATACATACCGACTATGTAGAGGCGCGCCGTATGTGGATAAGCGAGATACGCAAGGACGCTGAGAAGGAGTTCAATATGGGCGACGTGGAGCGCGAGGTCTTCGACGACTTCATCAATCTGCTCGACCACGAGATAGACTACGAGAACTGACGCCACTGTCAAAAAGTATGTTAAAATCGTCACAATTCCAGCCGTTCATGCGTCTATTATAATAATAGGTAACAATATTATCATCAAATATCAATATGAACAGAACCTTTATGAGTATGCTGGGCCGCGGCCTGGCTTTAGGTTTGGTCCTGCTGGCCTCGGCACTGCAAGCCATCGCCAAGGACTACAAGTACCAGACCGTGAAGGGCGACCCCATGAAGAGTCGCATCTACACGCTTGACAATGGTCTGAAAGTGTATCTGAGTGTAAACAAGGAGAAGCCACGCATCCAGACCTACATCGCCGTGCGCACCGGCTCGCGCAACGACCCAGCCGAGACCACCGGTCTGGCTCACTATCTGGAGCACCTTATGTTTAAGGGAACCCAGCAGTTTGGCACCACCGACTACGCCAAGGAGAAGCCCTACCTCGACGAGATAGAGCAGCGCTACGAGAGCTACCGCAAGATGACCGACCCCGAGCAGCGACGCAAGGCCTATCACGAGATAGACTCGGTATCGCAGCTGGCAGCCCGCTACAACATCCCCAACGAGTACGACAAGCTCATGTCGTCTATCGGAGCCGAGGGCACCAATGCCTACACCAGCAACGACGTGACCTGCTATGTCGAGGACATTCCCTCCAACGAGGTGGTCAACTGGGCCAAAATCCAGAGCGACCGCTTCAAGCACATGGTGATACGCGGTTTCCACACCGAGCTCGAGGCTGTCTACGAGGAGTTCAACATAGGACTCGCGCAGGACAACCGCAAGATGTGGGGAGCACTCAACAAGCTGCTCTACCCCACCCATCCCTACGGCACGCAGACCACCATCGGCACACAGGAGCACCTGAAGAACCCCTCGATAGTCAACATCAAGAACTACTTCAGCCGCTACTACGCACCCAACAATGTGGCTATCTGCATGGCGGGCGACATGGACCCCGACAAGGTCATCGCCACCATCGACCAGTACTTCGGCGACTGGAAGCCCAATACCAACCTCAGCCGTCCGGAGTACGCGCCAGAGAAGCCCATCACCGCCCCACGCGACAGTAGCGTCGTTGGCCAGGAGGCCGAGATGGTGGCTATGGCATGGCGTATGCCCCAGGCCAACAGTGCCGCTGCCGACACGCTCGAGCTCATGGGCCGACTGCTCTACAATGGCAAGGCGGGTCTGATAGACCTCAACCTGGTACAGCCCATGAAGATCATGGGTGCCTATGCCGGCTACCAGGGTCTGCACGACTACGGCAGCTTCAACCTCATCGCCATCCCCGTAAAGGGACAGAAGCTCGAAGACACCCGAGCCCTGCTGCTCGACCAGATGGAACGACTGAAGAAGGGAGAGTTTGACGACAATCTGCTCGCATCGGTCATCAACAACTACAAGGTGCAGCAGTATCGCGCCCTGGAGAGCAACGACTCGCGCGCCGACATGTTTGTAAACGCCTTCATCAACGACCAGAAGTGGGAAGATGTGGTGACCAGCCTCTACCGCGTGTCGCGCATTACCAAAGACCAGATTGTGGCTTTTGCCAACCGCTACTTCTCGCCCGAGAGCGTAGTGACCGTCTACAAGCGTCAGGGTGTAGACTCTACGCAGAAGAAGATAGACAAGCCAGCCATCACCGCCATCCCCAGCAACAGAGAGTATCAGAGCCAGTTCCTCACCGACATCAAGAACGCTAAGGTGGAGCCCATCCAGCCCCAGTTTGTAGACTTCAAGCGCGACCTCACCTTCGCCAAGACCAAGAAGGGACTGCCCGTCATCTACAAGCACAACACCGAGAACGGACTCAGCACCATGGTAATGCGTTGGGAGTTTGGCTCATCGGCCGACAACCGCTACCCCATTGCCACAGACTACCTCAGCTACATCGGTACCAAGAGCAGGACGCTGGCCGACATCAACAAGGAGCTGTACCAGCTGGGATGCCAGACCCGCTTCAGCGTGGGTACATACAACCTGAGCCTCATCATCAGCGGTCTGGACGAGAACCTGCCCAAGGCGCTCGCCATAGCCGAGGACATGATGCACAACGCCAAGGCCGACAAGCAGGCCTATGACGACGTGGTAGGTCTCTATGTCAAAGACCGCGAAGACAGCAAGAAGAACCAGCGCGCCAACTTCAACGCCCTGCGCGCCCTGGCTCAGTATGGCGAGTACAACAGCCAGCTCAACCGGATGAGCATTGACCAGATGCGTGCCACCGACCCACAGACCCTGATCGACCTCATCAAGGCACTGCCCGGATACAAGCACGAGATACTCTACTATGGCCCACGCAGCGTCAAGGACCTTACAGCCATCATCGACAAGCAGCACGCCACTCCCAAGAAGATGGCTGAGCCGCTCAAGAACCGCGACTACATGGAGCAGACCACTCCACAGAACGAGGTGTGGATTGCGCCCTACGACGCCAAGAACATCTATCTCGTAATGTATCACAATGAGAACAAGTCGTGGAACCCCGACGAGGCAGCAGTAAGCTCCCTCTTCAACGAGTACTTCGGCGGAGGCATGAACACCGTAGTCTTCCAAGAGCTGCGCGAGGCACGCGGACTGGCATACAGCGCCAGCGCGTTCTACAACAACTCGCCAAAGCCCGGACATCCAGAGTATGGAATTACCTATATCATCTCGCAGAACGACAAGATGATGGACTGCATACGCACCTTCAACGAGATACTCGACACCATCCCGCAGAGCGACAAGGCGTTCAACCTGTCCAAGCAGGCGCTCACCAAGCAGTTGGCAAGCAACAGAGTCACCAAGTTTGGTGTCATCAACGCCTATCTCGAAGCCCGCTTCAAGGGTATCGATTACGACCTCAACGAGAAGATCTACCAGGCGCTGCCCGGCGTGACCCTCAAGGACGTGGTCGACTTTGAGCAGCGCACCATGGCCAAGAAGCCCTACCGCTACATCATCCTGGGCGACGAGAAGAACCTCGACATGAAAGCCCTCGAGAAGATTGGCCCCATCCACCGCGTGACCACCGAGCAGATATTCGGTTATTAATATCCACACGTTACCCTATAACTACCTCGGCAGAGCCCTGTGGCGCTGCCGAGGTTTCCTTTTCAACACCCGACATGAAAACCAGAACCATTGCCATCATCATCGCCTTGCTGCAGACCATCACCGCAGCATGCCAGAGCGAAAGCACCCTGTATGGGCATGCCATGAACTTCGCCCGACAAGGCTGCAAAGACAGCCTCTTCTACAGTCTCGACCGTATGGCCACACTCTACGGAGCACGGGATGCTGACCTCTTGCCCGAACTGCTGCTCGAGCCTCGGTTAAGGCCCTACCACAGCGACAGCCGATGGAGCCAGGTCAAAGACCGATTGCGCAAGGCAAGGATAGGAGCAGCGTCAGAGTCGCCGCGACCATGCCAGACCGACACTGCCACCAAGCTCGACAACACCCCCATCGTAAACAGCTACGACATAGACCTGACCATAGACGTTGCCGCCAAGCGCATCGATGTGCGGGCCGACATTGACATCGACTTCCGTGGCAACAGCCATGCCGACCTCTATCTATGGCGGCATACCCAGCTGTCACGAGTGGCTGTCAATGGACAAGCCGCCCGCTACGAGTTTGCCAGAGACATCAAGGCACCCTGGATAAGCCCATCGGGACGGCTGCGCATAGACGCCGGGACAGCGCGGGGAGCGGCGCGCATCACCACTGCCTATACCTGCCGGCTCGACAGCATACCCGAAGATGGTTTTGCCGCCTGCGACAGCAGTCTGGTCATGCTCACCTACTACATGGGGTGGTATCCGATAGACATCGACCACGAGACGTCGACCGCCAACATAGACATCCACATCACCCCAGGCTTCGAGCTTACCGGCTCGGGCATCATCAGCCGCAAGGCCGACTCCTGGCACATGGCGCAGCCTTGGGAGGGCTTCGACTACACCATCATCGCCTCGCCCGACCTCAAGCAGAAGACCGTCAGCCACAACAACCGTAAGATTGAGGTGGTATCGCTGGGCTTCCCCGACGCCGATGCCGACTCGGTGGCTGTTCGCAGTGCCGAGATAATGGACTACTATGCCCGTCTGTACCGCCTTGAGCCCAACGGGCGCCAGCTGCGTATATTCCTCTTTCCTGCAGGGGGCGGCGGTGCCTACAGCCGACGCAATTTCATCGTCTGCTGCTGTCAGCGCTACAACGAATGGCTGTACCAGCTGCTTGCCCATGAGATTGGGCACTTCTGGTGGTCATCGGCACCCACCGACCAGTGGGAAGACTGGCTCAACGAGAGCTTTGCCCAGTACAGTTCGCTGTGCGCCATAAAGCAGCACTTGGGGTCTGCCGTCTACGATGACTATATAGAGGCTTACCGCGAGTGGGCACGCACAGCCTGCCCAATACGGGGCCTGAACCGCCAGGCCAATGGTGCCTTTTACACGTTTTACCACAAGGGTGCCGTGCTGCTCTACGACCTGCAACAGCGCATTGGCGACAAGGCTTTCTTCGACCTCATGCACCATCTTGCTGCCAAGCGCATAGGCAGCCAGCGCGACTTCGAGGCAGAGACAAGCCGACGGCTGAGCCATGATGACTGCCTGTGGATAGAGCGCCGGCTGAACCAATAGCACCATCCATAGCGCAAGGGCGATGACGCCCGCCAGCATACTGACCCTACAAGACCACGAGAGCAGCCCCCACAGGCTGCTCTCTGTCGTTGGCGGCGCTCTGCCGGGCCCACTGGCTGAGCCACGGAGCCACATTGGCGGCTCGTGTCATACGATACGTGGGTCCGTGACTTATGTTACGAGGACACGTATCGTAAGACACGTGCGCCCGTAACATAAGATACGAACCGACAGAGGTCAACTGGAGGTCGGCAGACGCCTGCTGCACAACCCCTTGCGACGCCCCGACGCCTCGCAAGGGCATGATGGCGATGGCGGGGCGTAACGCGGGGGCTGCAAGGGGGCTATCCTAAAGTTTAGGGGCATGAGTACACGCCATGTCGGATATTTTATATACCTTTGCACCCGATTACAATTATAAGAGTGTTAATAGGATAACCCTTCATCGTGTAAATTATGGTCAGACAATGCTTCATCCTCTTCGGATGTATGGCTGCGGGCGAGCTGATAACGATGCTCACCGGAGTGAAACTGCCTTCAAGCATCATAGGTATGCTGCTGCTCACGCTGCTGCTGAAGGTAAAAGTGATAAAACTGGAATGGGTAAGAGGTCTTACCGACTTCCTGATAGCCAATCTGGGCTTCTTCTTCGTGCCGCCAGGCGTTGCGCTGATGCTGCACTTCGACCTGATTAGGGCAGAGCTCCTGCCCATCGTCGGCGCCACACTGGTAAGCACCGCCCTGGTGCTGCTGGTCACGGGCCACACCCACCAGGTGGTGGCAAAGGGCGAGAAGAAGATTACGAACAAAATCAAGGACAAGATGGAAGAAAGGAGCAAGCATGATTGACCAAATCCTGACCAACGAGTACTTCCTCCTGGCGCTCACCTTCGGCATCTACCAGGGTGCCAAGATGCTGCAGCGCCGCACGGGGTCCATCCTGCTCAACCCTATACTGATAGCGATAGGGCTGATGATAGCGTTTCTCACAGCTTGCGACATACCCTACGACACCTACCACAAAAGCGGACAGATGATAGAGTTCTGGCTGAAGCCTGCGGTGGTAGCTCTGGGAGTGCCGCTCTATCTGCAGCTGTCGCAGATCAAGAAGCAGATATTGCCGATACTGGCTTCACAGATGATGGGGTGCATCGTGGGCATCATCAGCGTGGTGGCGACAGCGCGCATGCTCGGCGCCTCGCGCGAGGTGGTGGCGTCGCTCGCCAGCAAGTCGGTGACCACGCCCATAGCGATGGAGGTAACGCAGACACTGGGCGGCATACCGTCGCTCACGGCAGCCATCGTCGTGATAACCGGACTCATAGGCGGCGTGGTGGGCTTCAAGCTCATGGCGGTGGGCCATATACACAACCCTATGGCCAAGGGCCTGTCGCTCGGAGCGGCATCGCATGCCGTGGGCACATCAGTGGCGATGGAGCGCGACGAGTTTGTGGGAGCCTACGCCAGCCTCGGACTCACGCTCAACGGCATACTGACCGCCCTGCTTACCCCCTCAGTCGTCGAGCTGATGAGCTGAGAGCGCCAGCAGCATGCGGTCTATAGGAACCTAACAATAAGAGCAGCCCCGATGGGCTGCTCTTGTCGTTAGGGCCATGACGGCCGATATATCTGTGTAGAGAGAGGGGCTCTACTCGTTGAATGTCACGCAGGCGGGCATCTTGGTCAGTGGTTTCTGGGCAAACGGACAGCCAATGAACATCATATAGACGTCGTCGGGTATGTCCTTGTACTGCACGCCGATGGCTGCCTTGCGCAGAGATTTGCAGTTCTTGAACGCCCACATGTCTAACGCCACGCGGCTGGGCAGCGAGACCGAAGTGAGTCTGTTGCAGTCCTCAAAAGCGCCACTCCGTATCTCCTTGAGGCTCTCGGTCAAGGGCAGAGAGGTCATGGCAGTGTTGCAGAATGCGTTTTCCTTGATGACAGCTACCGACTGGGGCAAGTCGACATGGGTAAGCGAGGTGCAGTCTCTAAAGGTTGCTTCCTCCAGCTCGGTGAGGTTTTGGGGCAGGGTCACGCTGGTGAGCGACTTGCAACCCCAGAACACCGTATTCTCCATTGTTTCCACGCGGTTGGGCAATACGGCTTCGGTGAGCCCGGTACAACCCGAGAAGACGCCACGTCCTATGGTCTTCACGCTGTTGGGCAGGACGATGCGCTTGAGTGCGGGATTTGCTCCGAAGGCGTGCGAGTCGATCTTGGTCACCGTCGGCGGTATATTGATTTCGGAGATGCGGGTCTCGTAGAACGCGTGGGTGCCAATGGACTTCAACCCTGGCGAGAGTGTCACCGACCGTATCTTCATGCCTTGGAAGGCGCTTGCGCCGATTTCCGTCACGCGGAAGACGCAACCTGCATAGCGCACAGTGGAAGGCACGATATAGTCCTTGCCTACCGACTCGTCATTGTCCAGCCTCTCGAGGGTTGCAGTGCGGTCACCGAAGTGCAGATTGAACCACATCTCGCCGATATGCATCTTGTTATCATACGCCGAGTTGCCCTCATACACACGCACTGTAACCTCCTTGGTCTTGCGGTCTATGCTTTTGAAATACTCTACGGTCTTTTCATCCAGCCCTGGGTACAAGGGCGCCAGGTCTGACTGCATGGCGTGCTTGAAGAATTCGTCCTCCAGCGGCTCTGCCGCTTCGTAGTAGCCGTCTTCGTTCTCGAGGTCGCTGAGCAGATATTCGACTGCTTTGTCGAGAGCATGATAACGGCCGGACATTTCATCGTTAATCTGCTCACGACGCACGAGCACCGGCTCGCACGATGGTTTGCCATCCTGGACCCAATTGTTTATCATCGCACACTCTTCGGCGAGGGTGGCATTGTCCATTTCATATGGGAAAGGGAGTGAAGTAAACCAGTCGGGCTGCTTGGGACACTGCATAGGTGGCTTGGGGGTATGCAAGGTCTTGCGTCCCTCCCACGTCGATGGTCCCAGACCTCGGTAGAGTTTGATGGTGATTTCCTTTTTAGCAGGTTTTACCTCGCGTCGCTGGCCAGTGGCGGCACGATTGGTCGCCTGGGTTCGAGAGCGTCGGCTGTCGCCACTCTGCGAGGCATGGCCGCCGGTCACACGGTTCTTGGCTCTGTTTACTACGCGTTCTGGATTTGAAGCAGCGTCGGTCACGTCTTTCACGGGATTAGGAACGGCATCTTTGATGATTTTCATTCCCTTCTTCTTTAGCTTGTTGAGAAAACCCTGGGCAGGCGCCTCTGTGACTCCGATGGTCAGGCATACAGCCGTCAGGAGTAATAGTCGTTTTGCATTCATATGACTGTAGGTATAGTTCTGTATAACGGCAAAAGTACTAATTAGCAGAGACACCTGCAAATAAATGTTGACTTTTTTCCCACCTCTGATGCATTTTTCGATAATCACGCGCCCACTCTGCCAATAAGAAATGAGTAACATGCGCTTCGATATTCTCTTTATACTCGCATAAGAAGATACAAAAAGTGATTGGCTTATTTCTTGTCGATATATAACACCTCTTCTTCATTGCTCTCTTCGATGAGCCACTACAAGCAGTTGTTTTTTACCGCCAACGGCGGACTTTTTGAACGGCTAACGGCCGCTTTTTTTTACCATGCCGGCTGTTGTCGCCATGCAGCGCATGGCGTTGGGGATGGTGGTGATGACAAGGAGGAAAATTCGTTTTCCGACTGGCGTCGCCACCATCACCAAAAAGGCGAAGCCGACAACAGCCGCCATGGCTTTTTGTGTTTATATCATCCTATATTATGTCCTGCTGCAGGTAACGCCTTCGGCTAAGCGCAACACACCTGACGGCCTAATGACCGTTTGGGGTAATGCGGCAGAGCATTTCTTCGACGATTATGCAAGAAATATCCGGTAAAGTGGCATTGTGTCAGAAATTATTGCTAACTTTGTCATGCCCAACAGGTATGACTCCCACAGCGACAGCGGTCATCTCTGCCGGGCGCTGACTTACAACGACAACGACAATAACACATTATAAACAAAACAACATGGCAACTCCAGATTTTAAGTATGCTCCCATGTTCCAGCTTGGCCCGGACACAACGGAGTATCGCCTGCTCAGCACTGAGGGTGTAAGCACCGGCGAATTTGAAGGCAAAGAAATACTGAAAGTAAGCAAGGAAGCGCTCACGCTGTTGGCTCAGCAGGCTTTCCACGACGTAGAGTTCACCCTCCGCCGTGAGCACAACGAGCAGGTGGCTGCCATCCTGCGCGACCCCGAGTCGTCGGAGAACGACAAGTATGTAGCGCTGCAGTTTCTGCGCAATGCCGAGACTGCTGTCAAGGGCATCCTGCCCTTCTGCCAGGATACCGGCACCGCCATCATCCACGGCGAGAAGGGTCAGCAGGTATGGACTGGCTTTGAGGACGAAGAGGCGCTGAGCCGCGGTGTCTACAACACCTTCACCGAGGACAATCTGCGCTACTCGCAGAACGCCCCGCTCAACATGTATGACGAGGTCAACACACGCTGCAACCTCCCTGCCCAGATAGACATCGAGGCTGTCGAGGGCGAGGAATACCGCTTCGTGATGGTGGCCAAGGGTGGTGGCTCGGCCAATAAGACCTACTTCTACCCCATGACCAAGGCTACCATACAGAACGAGGGCACTCTCCTGCCCTTCCTCGTAGAGAAGATGAAGAGTCTGGGCACAGCCGCATGTCCTCCCTACCACATCGCCTTTGTCATCGGCGGTACCTCGGCAGAGAAGAACCTGCTCACCGTCAAGCTCGCCAGCATCAAGTATTATGACGCGCTGCCTACCACAGGCGACGAGACCGGCCGCGCTTTCCGCGACATCGACCTCGAGCAGAAACTCCTCGACGAGGCCCACAAGATTGGACTCGGCGCACAGTTCGGCGGCAAGGCTCTGGCCCACGACATCCGCGTGATACGTCTGCCCCGCCACGGCGCAAGCTGCCCCATCGGTATGGGCGTAAGCTGCTCGGCAGACCGCAACATCAAGGCCAAGATCAACCGTGACGGTATCTGGCTCGAGAAGATGGACACCAACCCCTCTGACCTCATCCCCGAGGAATATCGCCGTCCCGGTGAAGGCGCCAAGGGCATTGAGATAGACCTGGACAAGGGCATCGATGCCGTGCGTGCCGAGCTCACCAAGTATCCCGTCTCTACCCGCGTCAACCTCAAGGGAACCATCATCGTAGCCCGCGACATCGCTCACGCCAAGCTCAAGGCGCGTCTCGACGCCGGCGAGGAGATGCCACAGTACTTCAAGGATCACCCCATACTCTATGCCGGACCCGCCAAGACACCGGCTGGCTATCCCTGTGGCTCAATGGGCCCCACCACAGCCAACCGTATGGACCCCTATGTAGATGAATTCCAGTCTCATGGAGCAAGTCTGGTGATGATAGCCAAGGGCAACCGCAGCCAGATGGTTACCGATGCGTGCGAGAAGCATGGCGGTTTCTACCTCGGCACCATCGGTGGCGTGGCA
Organism: Prevotella sp. P5-64; assembly: GCF_002251285.1. Taxonomy (NCBI): domain Bacteria; kingdom Pseudomonadati; phylum Bacteroidota; class Bacteroidia; order Bacteroidales; family Prevotellaceae; genus Prevotella; species Prevotella sp. P5-64. Next base: position 14,840 of record NZ_NPJK01000015.1, on the reverse strand, counting down.
GCAGTACTCTCACAGAGCAGCATCAAGAGCATCGAGTGTGTAGAGTATCCCGAACTGGGTATGGAGGCCATCTGGAAGATTGTGGTCGAAGACTTCCCCGCTTTCATCCTCGTCGACGACAAGGGCAATGACTTCTTCAAGCAGCTCAAGCCCTGGACTCCCTGTAACTGCAAGAAAGACTAAGCCTCGGGCTGGTCAATGATATCAGAGGCAGGCACCGTCAAGCTACGGTGTCTGCCTCTTTTTGCTATATCCGTACACTAAGATGACCATATACTTGACCACATCGGGACGCGGCAGGCTTCAGCATATTATTTTCGCCCCGAGCCATCACTTTTCCCCCGATTTCCTTGGCACGTGTGTACATTATTATTATATTTGCAATGTAAACATCTTAACCCCTGACCATGCGCCGCCAGATTGTCATAATGCTGTTGGGGCTCATGACCACTCTGAGCCTCCCTGCTTTCGCCATTGCTGGAAGCAGAGAGAGCAGCCACGCCACCCAACCCTACAAATACATCGGCAAAGAGCTCGACCGCGCCCACGGCCATGACTGGTACGACCACGGTGCCCGCCACTACGACCCCATCACGGGGAGGTGGAACACCATGGACCCGATGTGCGAGAAGTACTACGGCATATCACCATACTATGCGGATATAGATATTAAAATATTAAATAAAAACTTGTTTAACGGCAAAATAAATTTGGCTTTATGGGCAAAACACTACAGAAATACCTTTTTGCAGGGACGATAATCATATTAGGGTCTTGTATAGTAATGGCGAAGGTATCACATATACAAAAAGAGAAGTGTAAACTGGGAGATAGTATTTCACTACTATCTGTCAAAACAGATGTAGGCTTGCGTAAAAATAATAGGTGACTATATGAATCGTTACAAAAAATATGATTCATATATTGTTGCCAAGTGGTTTAATACACCCTGCATGACAAGAAACATAGAAAAAGGGATATTGGTAGGCCCTGCTTATTATCCTCTGATATATGGTAGAAAGAAAGATACCATCATTATTAACCACAGAGTCGTTTATTTGATAGACTCACTTAATGGTGGAAAGAGAATGTACACAGATGAGCTATTAGACTACCTCGCCACACATTCTCGCGATACTCTCATTGATTCTATGCATGGAACTCCTATTGTGGGCGAAATTCCAAACTTTTTATATCGTGCTATTTATATAGGAAGGAGCAATGGGAAATTATTGGTTCTGACACGGCCAGACACCATATTTTTTTGTGACACGCATAAAGCTATAAAGTTTACACCGCCAGAAATCAAGAATTAACAGACTTGAAAGAAAACAAAAACTACAGTTCAAAATACCAAAACTTTGTAAAAAAGCAATATTATAATTATAAAGATCGTAAACAATGAGAGTTTTGTTATTATATTTATTTATGTTTGCATTTGTACCATGCCATGCACAAACTTATGAGCAGTATATGAGCAGCAGGTTGAAGGTGAGGGGACTCGACTCTGTAATAGTATATTGCACTTTCTTTTATGATTTCAGGTTCCCTTCTGTCAAAATCAAGATAACCCCTACAAAATATTGTATGAAGATAAGAGCCATATCGCCAGAATGTAGCGATGACGATGACGAATATACAATGCCATTCAAAGTGCGACCGATTATAGAAAAATATATCATACTATCTATAGATTCATTTTTTATCTCAAACACAGCAAGAAAATATGTACTTAAGAAAAAGAAAGAAGGTGGATTTTTTAGTGAATTACCTCCTATTTGGATAGATAGATACTATAAGAAGAAAGGAAGAGTTACTACTTCAATCGAATCCGAAGGTGTATATGCGAATCGTCCACTTCATATAGGAGACCATCTAATTAAATTAAGTGAGAATTTCAAGTTGCTCATAAGAACATTAAACCATCACATGATTAAAAATCTCCATGATGAAAAGATAGAAAACGAGTATTATGAATGGCTCAAGAATGAAAAAAGAGAAGGCCTTTCAACAAGTGTATATGAATAACAGACATTTAACATAAACGCCTATGTCAACTATGCGTACATACGACGACGGCAGCCACATAGACTACACCTACTCGGCCGACGGGTTGAAGCTGAGGGCCGACTACTACCTGAACCCTTACGCCCCGGCCGTGCCCGACGGTGAGTTCGGCATAGCCTGCGACAGCAGCCTGCTGGTGCACACATGGCGCGAGTACGCCGGCAACAGGGTCTATGAGGACGGCGTGCTCAGCCGTCTGCCCTTCGATGGGGGATATGTGTCCTTCAGGGACTCAGTCCCCACATGCCACTATTACATCAGGGACTACTTAGATAAGCAAGAAGAAAAAATAGTAACGCTTCCAGAAGTTATAGTTGTTGCTCCTGCCTGTCCAAGAGACAAAGGAGAGCTTCTCATCCCTACTTTTAACACAAATATTAATTATGATGATTACAAAAAATAAATTCTGGGCGAGTTTCATCTTATGCCATTATGCTATCTGCATCATCTGCACTTATTCATGCTCTGACAATCAAAAACGATTTCAAGAAGAAAATGCAGATTGTAAAACAGAAACGTTGAAAATAAAGAAAAATATTCCTCTTGAGGATTTCTCCGTATTTATAGAGAAATTTCATAAGGATAAAGAATTTCAAAAGAAACGCCTTCAAGCCAAAGTTGAAGGTATCAATGGTGACTTGTATATGGAATATTTGGCAAACGGAGATGAATATGCTGACTCGATGATACAGACCTTTGTTTGGGATGAAAAAACTGATTTCGATCTATATTTAAGTCTGGCGGACTCTTGTTGTTATTCCCAGAATTTTAAGAAACGATATACAACACTAAAAGACTCGACCATGGAAGAATATATATATATTCCATATACTGGTTGCTTCTTTAAGAGTTATTTTAAGCGTATTAATGGGGTATGGAATATGACAGAATTTAATTTTTCAAATTTATAGTACTCAAATAGCTCCCCCATTTTCTAAGTGAGGTCATTCATACTATCATAAGACACGTAAAAAGGAATACACTACTTATATTGGGATAAAAGACAATTTATGTTGGTGAAAAGATGTATATCGCTTCTTGCGTTGTTATTATGCCAACGTCCCTCCTGCAAACAAAAAAAATATGACTGAATAATGGATAAGTTAAAGGTTGTGTGTGAATTATAGCTTGCGATAGTAAGCCGGCACGCACCCGACAGTAACATACAGCAAATCCAACGTGGATGGCACGCACACAACGGTAACATACAGCAAATCCATCGTAGATGAAACGCCCACAACGTCAATAAACGGGAAATCCATCGATGCCGGCACGCACCCAATGATATTATATGAGTCCATCGTTGATGGTACGCACACAATGGAGGAATGGTGTTTGCCCGTGGTGTGTTGTGCGCATACAATGATGGGGTAGCCTATCGTAGATGGTACGCACCCTTGGCAACTCTGTAGGAGTTGCGATTACATAGCCCAGGGTTGCGGGCGAAAGCACGCTACCCTGGGTAAGATACCCCACTATTATTGCAACGCTGTAAGTGTTGCGATTAGCCGAAGGCGTTACCCACAGCAGGAATAGCGAGCTATTGCGAATTAAAAAAACAAAACAATGCGAGCAGTTATTAAAATATCACACCTAACGGCCTAATGACCGTTTTACGGTAGAGACTATGGCTCTCAGAGCGCCAAAGCATCAAAATCGCGCCAAAGTGATATTCATTATTTATATAGATTTCGTATAAATTAACAGCGGGTATGTTTCACGCCCCTTGGGCAGCCCCCGATGCGCTTGCCTTTATGGGCTTTGGGGCGCTGGAGGCACGATGTTTCACTACAGGAGCCAAGCTCACGGCGCCAGAGCGGAAAACGCGCTAAATATCAACCATTTACGCAACCACAATAGCCACCCCGGCAACAACCACCGTCATCTCAGCGAAAATAGCTGATAATCTGATGGTTGCAGAAATCACAAAAACAAGTAAGAAAAGATAAATTTGCATATCTCGTTTTTTTTTCCGAAATTTGCAGAACTGCAATTAGCAAGCGAGCATACAATGATAAATCATCTACTTGCCGTGAATCTAATAGCGTGATGATGAATAAAAGATAATTGCTAAACTTAGAGAGACTACAAGATTATTCCGCAGATGAAAGTGACTCCTGACGCCCGTTGGGAAGAGGTTCTTGCGCTGATAAGCGACAGTGTAACCCCCCAGCAATATGCTACGTGGTTCAAACCGTTGGTCTTCCTCCATTACAAGGAGGCAGAACGGACGGTTACTATCCAAGTGGCAAGTCGCTATGTCTGTGAGTATCTCGAAGGCAATTATGTAGAACTTTTCCGCCATGTGCTGCGCCAGGTCTTTGGTGAGCATACGCAGTTGCAATACTTTGTGGCAAAGTCGCAGGACAATGAGATAGGCGAACCGCCGATGATGCAGTCGGAGATGCAGGCTGCCCCAGCCCGCCAGCCCCAACGCCAGCGCATGGTGCAGCCTCAGCGCGGCGAAGCGCAGGGGCCTCAGCGACTCGACCCAAGGCTCAACCCGCGGCAGACGTTCGACAACTACATCGAGGGAGCCAGCAACAAGCTGCCCCGGTCGGTAGGACAGTCGATAGCCGAGCACCCCAACAACAGCAAGTTCAACCCCATGTTTATCTACGGTCCCCCGGGCTGTGGAAAGACCCACCTCATCAATGCCATCGGCGTACACGTGTGCAACAAATACCCCGAGAAGCGAGTGCTCTATGTGAGCGCGCGACTCTTTGAGGTACAGTACACCAATGCCGTGATGCGCAAGACCATCAACGACTTCATCCTCTTTTACCAGACCATCGATGTGCTCATCGTCGACGACGTACAGGAGTGGGAGGGCAAGCCTGGCACCCAGAACACCTTCTTCCACATCTTCAACCACCTCTTCATGAACGGACGACGCATCATCCTTGCCAGCGACCGCTCTCCGGTAGAACTCAAGGATATGAACGAGCGTCTGCTCTCCCGATTCTCGTGCGGCCTGATAGCCGAACTGGAGAAGCCCAATGAAGAGCTGTGCGTGGACATCCTCAAGTCGAAAATCAGACGTGATGCGCTGAGCATCCCCGATGACGTTATCACCTATATCGCCCAGACAGCCAACGGCAGCGTGCGCGACCTCGAAGGCGTCATCAACTCGCTGCTCGCCTACAGCGTGGTCTACTCGTGCCCCATCAACATGCGGCTCGTCGAGCGCATCATACAACGGGCTATCAAGACAGACAACAGTCCGCTCACCGTCGACGACATCCTCGAGAAGGTCTGCAACCACTTCGGAGTGACCCAGAGCGCCATCTACAGCAAGAGCCGCAAGCGCGACTACGTGGTGCCGAGACAGCTCACCATGTTCTTCACCGCCAAGTATACCAAGATGCCCGCCGCCCGTATAGGCAAGCTCATCGGAGGCCGCGACCACTCCACCGTCATCCACAGCTGCTCGCAGATAGAGAAGCGCATCAAGGTCGACAAGGCCTTCGAAGACGAGGTGATAAGCATCGAGAACTCGTTCAAGTTGAAGAAATAGCCCGCATCGCCCTCCCGTGGCGACGATGACCCACAACAGACATCTATTCACCCCATCCATATCGACGAAGAGGAAGCACCCGAGACAGCAGGTGCTTCCTCTTCTTGTTTCTACCACCCGCAGCACCACCGCCACCATCATCGCCACCACCCTGACCACCTCCACATAGCTGGAGGGTATCTTCACCGAGCGGGAGATGACCTTTACCGCTCCCGAGATGACCTACGCCGCAGCGGAGATGACCTACACCATAAAAATAATTATCCGCAACGCCGGGTTATGGGCATTGCGGATAAGGGTTAATACTATGATGATGATTACTGTCAGCTGCGGTTTTCCGCAGCCTGACTCTCTGCAGCCTGTGTTACAGATGGATGCTCGCACCAGCCATGAGCCACAGTCCGGGCTGACGCACGCCGCCGAGGTCATAGTAGCGGTGAGCGGTCAGATTGTCGGCCTTCAGGTAGAGCTCATAACGGGGCTGGCGCCACAGCAGTTTGGCATCGACCTTGGCATAAGGATGATAGCCGTTCATGCGGTGCTGCCAGCGCATATCCCAACGGGCAGAGAGGGCACGCCAGATGCGGTGAGAGAGCGAGGCTGTAAACTTGTCGCGCAGATATTCCAGCGCGTAGAGCGAGCGATAGATAGGCTCGTCAGTAGCATGGCGCTGGTGGATGCGGGCATAGCCGAGAGTGACTGCCGTGATAGGCGACGAGGCTACCCACTCCGTGGGATGGAGAGCCACCTCTACATTATAGCCCATATTGGTCAGACGGCCTATGTTCATCGCCTTGTACTTGGTGCTTTCGGCTGTGGCATACACCCAGTCTATCATGTCCTTGCCACGGCTGTAGAAGGCACTCGCGGTGGCCTCTACGCCCTGTGTACGGTAGCTCAAACCGGTCTTATAAGTATCGTTGCGCTCGGGTCTGAGCGTGCGGTCGCCCTGCTGCACACTGTTGGCGGTGTAGAGGTCGGTGTAGGTAGGCATACGAAGTGCCTTGTTCCATGATGCAAACAGTTTCCACGCGTCTGAAGGACGATAACTCAGGTCAATACCGGGATAGAAGCGCATACGGCTGTCAAGTCCGGTATTGCGGTTGGCCAACACGCCGGCAGAGAGGGTAAAACCACCCAGGATGACGTTGTGCTCGGCAAAGAAACTGGCATTGGTGCGGCTGCCCTTGTGGTCGTACTTGCGGTCGCTGCCATGGATGTTCTCCCAGTCGCGCTCTGCCATCAGTTCGCCATAAGCCGTACTCAGAATATGTTCGTGGCGCAGGTCGGCACCCACAGCCGTCTTGCCCAGGAGCCAACTCATGTGGGCGTTGACCGAAGCTCCCATCACGTCGAGGTTGTGATAGTTCTCTCCGGCCTGAGCCCCGGTCTTGCCGTGGATAAGCTGGTAGTGGTCGATGAACTTGTTGTAATACACCGTGGGCTTGATTTCCATGTCGCGATATACGTTCTTAATTGTCGCGCCCAACGATGTCACCAGATGAGTGGTCTTCTCCCATTGGTCATTGTACTTTGCCGAGTAGAAAGTGCTGGCTCCGTAGTCTTGCTGACTCACTCCGAGCTGGAAATCCAGGTCGGCATGGCGCGTACTCATACGGGCGTCGACAAAGACATGACCCTTGTCGAAGTCGCTGTTGGTCGTACCGCCGTCGGAGCGCATATAGCCCGCGCTGACATGCGTCTTGACCTTGCCGCCCAGCGTCACGCGGGCGTCGCCACCCACGGTGCCAAACGAACCGGCCTGGAGGTTCAGGTCGAGACCCTTGTCCTCGTTGCGGCGCGTCACGATGTTGATGGCACCGCTGAAGGCAGACGTACCAAACACACGTGCAGCGGCACCCTCGAGAACCTCGATGCGCTCAATGTCAGAAAGAGAAACAGGGAAATCGGTGGCGTTGTGACCCGTCTGTGGGTTGGAAATGTTGACGCCATTCAGGAGAATGGTAATCTGGTCAAACGTACCGCCGTTGATTGAGATGTCCGTCTGTACACCAAAGCCACCGCGCTGACGGACATCCACGCCCGTGGCTAATTTCAACACATCGTTGACAGTCTCTACCGCCGCACGATGAATATCGTCGGCCGTGATGACCTTCACGATCTTGGCCGACTGCAAAGCGGTCAGCGGAGCCCGAGAGCCGGTCACTACCACCTCGTCGAGCTTCATCTCCTTGCGGCTCAGCGTGTCAGCAGCTGCCTCCACATGTGTGGTCAGCGTTCCAGCCTTGGCGTGGCTGAGGGTAGGCACCGTCAGCACTCCCACCAGTACCACGCGGCCCAGACAAGCAAAGAGCGCATAGCCCTTGTTTGAGAACCGCTTGAAACGCAGGGATGATTGTGAATTAAATATACTTTGTTTCATATCGGGTGCAAAGGTAGTGAAAACCGAGAGATGAACAAAACAAATCTATTTGTTTTTATTGCCGAGGTGCATTCTACCTTCACGATGGCAGGAGTGAAAACGACGACAACAGAAACAAGGATCAGCAGTTTTCCGTCACTAATCATCACCGGAAAGCAGCCATCCGCCACCGTCCTTTCCACCAACAGAAAACCCAAGATGACGCCTCGCTGCGGGGCAGTCATCTTGGGTTGCGTGCTATCTGTTACGCGGTCAGTCTACGCGTACATTATCTATAATATACATAGCCGGAGCTATGCGCTCATCACAACCGGGCAGCGGCGGACACTTCTCCTGGTTGGGGGTGTTGCGGTTGGGCAGGTCGCGATACTCGCCGGTGCGCAGACTCAGTCGCTCGGGGTGCTGGGCACTGTGCATGGCCAGCAACTTATGACCCTGCACCTCTACCCCACCATCGACGATGCGGATATTGAGGCTGAGCCATTCGCCCTGCTTATAGCTGCCCACAGCCTCGCCATTGGCCACCACCTTGCCACCATGCAGACTAACGCAGACGATGCGCACACCGTGGCGGTCGGTCACATCGACCTCAAAGGGATCATCGTTCTCGGCAGCCACCTGCACATCGAGACTGATATCGGTCTTGGGCTTAGCCTCAAACACACGAATGGCGCGGGCATAGTCGTAGCGGTCTGAGTCGGTGAGACAGAGCTGATGACGGTCGTTGACATAGACATCAGCCCAGCGCGGACGGTAGATATTCCAGTCGGTCACGGTGCCGTGGGGCTGGATGTTGTCAAAGTTGTCATTGACCGGACCCGTCCACTTGGTACGGATAGGAGTGGGCACACGAGCCACCCACACATCCTCTTTGTTCACCGTGTAGGCGAGCCACATGTCGTTGCCCGGGGGAGTAGCCTCGCCCTCGGTGATGCCACGCACGTAGCAGGGACCGAAGTCCTTGTTCTCGCCCATAAAGCGTCTGGGCGGCACCTCGCCATGCACCACACACATCGAGTCGTAGGTGATGCCGTCGTCGCTGCTGATGGCGATGAGCGGATAGCGATAGGGCTGGGTCTCTATAGGGTTGTAGCAGATGGCATAACGCCCGTCGGGCGTGCGCTGCCCCCACTGCTTGCCGCCAGCCATGATGAGCGACGGGATGCGCACGGGAGTGCTCCAGGTCTTGCCGTCGTCGGGAGAGAGGGCGGCATACGACCATTTCCACAGCGCCACGGTATTGCCGTCCTTGCGGTGGTAGTAAGAGGTGGCCTGCACGCGGTTGATGGAGTCCTTGAGATTGTAGAACCCGTCGAGTCCGCGGTCTTCGTCTATCCACTGCAGCGTCTTGAGCTTGTCGCCGAGCAGCGCCTGGCAAGCCTCGCGGAAGCCCTTGTCCTTGCTCTTGGTGTAGAAGGGATAGGCGGTGTTGGTCTCATTCCACTGGGCGTGAGACGAGTAGCGGATGAAGTAGATGGGACCCATCGTGCCGTCGGCCTTGATTTCTCGCGCCACGCGCCCTATACCTCCCTCCTTGAAGGGGTTGTAGCTGTGACCGTAGAATGCCACCACGAGCAGCCGGCCGTTGGGAGCGGTGTAGAAACCCATGCGCTGGTGCATGATGTAACCATAGTAAGGCTTGGGGATGGTCACGCCCTGGGGAGCCTGATAAGGGGGAAAAGCCACAAAGGGCTTGCTCCAGTGGCGGCCGTCGTCAGAGGTGACGAGCAGGGTCTGGCCGGGCGGCTGCTGTTCGTCGACAGGGTTGGAGAGATACTCCAGATAGAACTTGCCGTGCCAGTAGGTGATGTTGGCTGCGTGGTTGTAAGTCCAGCCATAACCGTCGGCCTCGTCGGGATGGGTGCGGTTGGCACGCATCACCTGTACATTCTCAGCGCCGATGGCATAGGCCAGTCCGCCATCGTGCAGGCGGGGATTGCATATCTCTCCGCCGATATAGCTCACCGGCTCGCGCTCAGAGCCGGTCTGCGGCGATGCCGTTGTGGTCATGAGCGCAATCAAAGGGATAAAAAATTGTCTCATCATAATCGTTGGTTTGATTTGATGAGACAAATTTACTAAATTTATGTGAGTCTACGGCCTTGCCGCAGCTTCTTTTTCAATGTCTATGATGCACTTTTAGCCATCTCGCGCTTCCATCTGAAGTAGCCTGCCACGGCTATGACGACATAGAGACCGTAGAGGCTCGCCTTGAAGGGTATGTCCTTGTAGAAGTAGAGCCCACAGGTGACCACATCGACCGCTATCCAGATGAGCCATTGCTCCAGATACTTGCGCGCGAGGGCCCAGATGCCCACAATGCTCAACGCTGTGGTGAAGCTGTCGGCCACGGGCACGCGAGAGTCGGTGTGGTAGGCCAGCAGATAGTAGATGACACCCCAGATAGTGAGCGTGAGCAGAGTCCAGGGCAGGATGAGCCGGCGCTCGAAGTGGGTGATGGGCTTGTCGGACTTCTGCTTCGCCTCGCCGCGATGACCGCGCGTCCAGGTATAGAAACCGTAGCACGTCATGCAGATATAGTAGAACTCCATGCCGCAGTCGGCATAGAGTCCTTTTTCGTAGTAGAGCACCACGCCCAGTGCCTGCATCACAAAGCCCACGGGCCACAGCCATACCGAAGCCCGGTACTCGAACAGGATGTAGGCCAACCCCAGCAGGGTGGTCGTGATGTCAAGCCAATGGTCGATGATGAATGTCTCCATCGCTGTCGTCGGTTAGAAGCGCAGTGTCACCGTACCCATCATCGTGAAGCCTGCCATAGGCATATAGCCCAGCTGGGTGTAGGGCTTGTCGGTGGTGTACATGCCATAGCCGATGGCGTTGTACACCCAACCGCCGGCAGCGTAGTGGCGGTTGAAGATGTTGTAGAGGGTCAGACCCAGAACGGCTTCCTTCACACCTGCCACCTTCTTGAAGGTGTAGTTCATGTTGACATTGGTCTGCGAGTAGCAGGGGAGCGAACGCAGAGCGGTGGCGGTATTGTCGAGATACTGACGGCTTACGAAGTTGGTGTGCCATACAGCCTCGAAGGCCTTGTGGTGAACGTTGATGAAACCGTTAAGGATGGTAGATGGCGAGAATGCCAATGTCGATTTGTCATAATGCACCTTACCTGGATTGGTCTCGTCATCCCAGTTCTCGTAGTACTGGTCAAAGTTCTTCAGACGGTTGGCAGAGAAGGCGGCGTTACCAGCCACGGTGAGCCATGACAGAGGGCTGTAGTCGGCGGTGAGCTCGACACCCATGCGGTAGCTCTTGTCGATGTTGGTGGTGAGGTTTTCACCGATATCGCTCTGGGCACCGGTCTGCACAAACTGGTCTTTGTAGTCCATATAGTAGAAGTTCACGCCGGCGTTCCAGTCGTTGGCAGAGTAGCTGTAACCCAACTCGAAGTCGAGCAGATGCTCGGCATCGGGAGAGCCGTAGCTGCCGTTGTCGGTGAAGTTGTTGCGCTCGGGCTCACGGCTGGCATAGGCTACAGAGAAGTAAGCCTTGTGACCGTCCTGATGGAAGGTGATACCGGCCTTGGGGTTCACGAAGTTGTACTGCTCGTCGATGTTGAGCATCTGGTTCTTGTAGGTGCCGTCAGCCTGCTCGTAGAACTTGTCGTTCTTGCCATCGGTCTTGTAGCCTACGTGGCGGTACTGCACATCGCCAAAGATATCCCAAGCCTCATTGAGGTGCAGCGTAGCCTTGACGAAGGCTGAATAGTCGTTCTTGCGTGCATCCGAGTCGTAATACTGGTAGTCGCCGTTGGCACGGAACTGGGCGTTGGCACCCTCGTTGGCAATATAGGTGAGGTAGCCGAAGTGGCCGCCACGGAACTGCTGCAGGTTGACACCGCCGAGCACATCCCAGCTGTCGTCCTTGTAGTTGGCGTTGTACACCAGGCCATAGGTGTGCTGGGTAAGGCCCTTCTTGCGGATAAAGTCAGAGCGCTTCACAAAGTTGCCCTCGTTGTCATAGTAGGTGAGACCAAACTTCTTGAACTTGTTGTTGGGACGGAACTCGGCATAGTAGCCATAACCATAGGTATAGTGCAGGGCTACGTTGTGGCTCCAGTGGGCTGAAGGCTGGAAGGCTGCCGACAGGATGTTGTGGTTCTGATAGAAGTTGTCGGTGGTCTTGTCCCAGTACTTGCCGTTGTTGAGCTTGTAGCGGTAGGTCTGGTAGTTGCCGTTGGCATCCTTGGGGAAAGTATAGTTATCGTCGTCGAAGACCAGCCCCTCGTAGAGCGAGTTGTAACGGCCCAAGCCCTTCTTGTAGAGGTCTTTGTAGGTATACATGCCGTCGGCTATGAGAGTGGCGTCGTCGTTACCGCCGGTAATACCGCTCCAGGCCTGGCCGGTCTTCTCAAAGTTGCCCACATTCTTGTAGCTGAGGGTAAACTTGTCGCCATAGTAGGTCACGGCACCCAGATAAGAACCCTGCCTTCCGGCTGTGCCATGCAGGAATCCGTCGGTGCTGCTCTCATGATAGGCGCCGTTGAAGACCACGTGGTCCCAGAGCAGGCCCGAAGAGAAGTTGAAGCCTACATTGTAGCTGTTGTAGGTACCGAAACCGCCGTTGACCTCGAGCTGGGGCTTCAGACTGGGAGCGGCAGTGGCGAGCGAGATAGTACCACCGAAGGCACCGTCGCCATTGGTAGAGGTACCGATACCGCGCTGGATCTGGGCCGAGCCCATGAGAGCGGCATAAGAGTTCATGTTGGCCCAGAAGACACACTGGTCCTCGGGAGAGTTGAGGGCTACACCGTCGAGAGTCACGTTGATACGGCTGTCGGCAGCGCCACGGATGCGGATGTGGCTGGTACCGATGCCAGTACCGTTCTCACTCCAAGCCACTACGCCGGGAGTGTTGGCGAAGAGGAAGGGCAGCTCTCTGCCGGTCTTGCCAAAGCTCTGGAGCTCTGACTTCTTGAAGTTAGCTACTGCGAAGGGTGCGTTCTGCTGAGCGCGCACACCTTTGACTACCACCTCCTGCAGATTGATCATCTTCAGAGAGTCGGCAGTCTGCGCAATGGCGCCGGCTGTGCACAAGCATACGGCCACCATGCAAACAATCTTTTTCATTTTCATTCTGTTTTATAAAAACACATCAAGGGGACGTCTTCCCTGCGTCGGCATTACCCGTTTCAGGTTCAGTGGGTATAATCTCAGCCTGGGCAAGAGCCCAAGCACCCCTTAGAATACGCCTTGTATTCCGAGTGCAAAGTTAGTAAAAGACGCAGACGTGGCAAAATATTTTCATAGAAATCACTCCCTCAAGGGCTTTAATCAGGGATAGAAGCACGATGACAGCCCCGACAAAGTCCATAGAAATCACGACGTAAGAGCTGCATAGCCCCACCACTACCCTACTCTCCGCAGAACCGTCGGCAGCCTCATCAAGCCTCGCCGCCATCATCTCTGCGATAAAATCAAGGCGTGAAAGGAGTAATGCGTGGTTTGCAACCGACAGTTCGTGGCGTGCAACCACCAATTCAAACCACGCATCCTACTTTATCTCCCCTTGCAGCATCTTGTGCGTCATCGCCAGAACAGCCCGCGCCATCGAGGCATAGAAAAAGGCAATTGGCAGACCTCATGCAGCGGTCTGCCAATTGCCTATATATAATAAGGTGTCGTCTGTGGTGGCTGTGCCCGAGGCGCAGCGGGGCTCTACTTGTCCTTCTTGCCGAAGAGCGAGAAGTGGACGTAGCGCTTGGGATGCTCGCGCAGATTGTTGAGCAGCGTGTCGGCGCTCACGAGCGTCTTGTTGAGGTTCAGATAGAGCTGGCGGTCGTTGAGCAGCAGTCCGAGGGTGCCCTCGTTGCTGTTGAGCTTGGCGGTAAACTGCTCCATATTGGCTACGGTCTGGTCGACCTTGGCCATGGTGCCAGCCACATCCACTGCAGCCAGATTGCCGGTGAGTCGCTCGGTATTGTCGAGCACTCCGTTGGCCTTGGCCATCATGCCGGGCACGTTGCGGTTAAGGGTACCCAGCAGGGTGTTGAGCTCGCGGGTCGAGGTGTTGAGGTTGGCGGTGATGCCTTCGACATTGTGCAGCGAGTTGGCCACTGCGGGGTCGGCGAGCAGCGTATTGAGACTCGCCATGATAGAGTCGAGCTTGGGCAACATCTGTCCGATGGTGGGGGCAAGCTCTGCCACGGTGTCCATCAGGCCTCCGTTGACTCTGCCGGTGATGGTGTCGCCGGGCTGAACGGTGGCGGTCGCGTCGTGACCGAGCAGGAGGTTGACCTTGAGGTTGCCCATCATGTCGCTCTCTATCTCGGCGGTGGTGCCGGCAGGGATGACGAGCTGGCGGTCGGTGCCGAAGCCCACGATGACGCTGCCGCCATGGGCATAGTCGAAATCGATGGTCTTGACTGTACCCACCTTGTAGCCGTTGACAAAGATGGGATTGGAGGCAGTAAGTCCGCTGATGTTGTCAAACTTGGCAAAGTATACGTTGTCGTTGGAGAAGAGGCTCTTGCCCTTCAGAAAATTCATGCCGAAAAAGAGCAGAACGATGCTCACGATGGCTGCTAATGCTATCCTTACTTCTTTGGTGAAAAAACTCATTGCCGTTGTTGTATTAATTAGGATTTTACTTGTTACTCTTAAATTCGCGGATGGCCTGACCCACATTCATCTTCTGTCCGCCCTTGAAAGCCACGATAAAGGCTTCGGGGAAGCGGTCGAGGATGGACTTGCGCAGACGGGAAATCTCGTTGTAGTCGGTCGAGGCGCCATAGGTGTACTTGTACCATTCTCCCTCCTGATAGCAGTCCACTGGGGCAAGGCCCTTGAAGTGCTTGTCACCCGCCTTGACAAAGGCTGAGCTGGAGAGTATCTGCACCTTGAAGACGGG
>NZ_NPJK01000014.1:0-829 GCF_002251285.1 Prevotella sp. P5-64 | reverse complement strand
GAAGAATACTCAACCTACTCAAACACAGCAGGAAAGAGCTCCCGCCCCTTTGGGGAGGGCTGGGGAGGGGCTTACACTCACAGCCCAGGGTTGCGGGCGAAGCACGCTACCCTGGGTATATATATAATAAGGTGTAGCAACTCTGTAGGAGTTGCGGTTAGCCGAAGGCGTTACCCACAGCAGGATAGTGGACTGAAATGTAAGGGAGAATGTTATTATACTCACTCTGATAATGCACTCCACCAATTTCCTGTCCATTATCCCGCCAAGGGGGACGCCCTCGGTGAGCTCGTAACAACCGTTACGAGGGCACGTGCCATAAGTCACGAGGTCACGTATCAATTGTTACGAGGACACGTATCGACCGTTACGAGCCACCAATGATAGTTGCGGGCGGTGCCAACCATCCCTCTGCGGCGTGTAATGTATGGATATAAGAGCCGGAAAGGCGTTGCTCCTTTTCACGCCTTTTCCCTCTGCGTAAAAAGTTGGTGTTGGATATTCCCGAGAACCATCTCAGGGATATCCGACACCAACCTCAGCGCCGCACCTGCCCATGGCAGGCTGAAAAGGAGCAAAATAAAAAAAGAGAAGCCCAACAATGGCCTCTCCCCAATCCTCTCCAAGGGTCGAAAAGTTACAATAAACCCCATCCCAACCACCTCCAAGGGCAAGGCGCATCTTCTAACCGCCTTAAACACAGCAAGAAGGGACTCCCTCCCCTTGGGGAGGGAGTCCCTTCTTGCTGTGTTTAAGGCGGTTAGAAGATGCGCCTTGCCCTTGGAGGTGGTTGGGATGGGGTTTATTGTAACTTTTCGACCCTTGGAGA
>NZ_NPJK01000013.1:0-49453 GCF_002251285.1 Prevotella sp. P5-64 | reverse complement strand
ACCACTTTGCATAACATGCTCTTCAAAATGGCATTTCTCAAGCATTTTGAAGAACAGGGAAAGACCACCAAAAGGTGTTATTTCCTTATTTACAAACTTTATGTCACAGTTTCGCATCGGAGTATATCCTTTTTTTCGTGGTAAAGTTAGTAAATATTTATAAATCAAGCATATACAAAGCTGTTTTTCTAATGGCGGTCATTAGAAAATGACAAGAAACTTTTTCTAATGACCGATTTGGGTTTATTTGTCAGCCATCTGATTTTTGCGGATGAGCAGCAGCTCCATCAGCTTCTGCTCCCGCTTGGGATTAATCATCCGTCTGAAGAATATATTGGGTATGGCCACACCAATAGCGATAAACAGGATAATTAGCGATGCGTGGATGGCATTGTTCATCGCCACGGTGACTTCGCCTATAACTCCATGCATATTGATGAAGGCAAACAGGGCTCTGTACATCAGCACTCCAGGAATCATAGGTATGACACTGGGTATGCTCAGGCACTGGTGGGGAGTGTGCAGGCGACGTACCATGAAGCAGCAGATGATACTAATCACTGCAGACCCGACAAAGGAGCCTACGATGAGGCCCATATCCAATCCGACGTTGCCTGAACTGGCTCCAAGATTGACAAAATTGCGGGTGCAGACAGCTACTATACCTCCAAGGGCTACAAAGAGCATCATGTGGCGAGGTACATTGAATATCATGGAGAAACCGATAGCCGAGATAGCAGCAGCCAGCATGTATTCATCATAGGTGTGATGGGGAATCATGGACAAGTCGTGGACAAAATTGTCGATGCCACAAAACTGGATGGCAAAGGCTATGCCGAAAGCCATGGCAAAAAGCATAAGCAGCGTGTTGGTGGCTCGGGTGATACCCACCTGGGTAAAGCCTGAAAGCATGTCGCTTACGAAATTGATGAGCGGTACGCCGGGAACGATGAACAAGGCGCAGGCCAAAAGCGGATGCCATGGGGTGGAGGACTCCAAGAAGGAAATGCCAGACCGGGTGGAAATCAAGGCGAAGAGCCATGCCAACAGCGTGGATACAAAAGCTGCCAAGCCGATGTTGAAATATCCATTGGAGCCCTTGGAATTGAGGAACATACGCAGACGCAAGCCCAATATGGCTGCAATGGAGGCATAGAAGAATGCCGTCCAGTCGCAACCAAACTGGATGCAGAAGCCGCCGCACGCCAGTCCTCCTCCGATGGCTACCTGCCAAGGGGTGTAATTGCGCTTGCGCTGGTGTATCTCTGTAAGCTGTCGCTCGTATTCCTCCAAAGTCAGGTTCTTACGAATAGAGTCCCAGGAGAGATGGCTAACCTCTCGGATGGCATCCAGATTGACGCCATGCTTGTCTACTCGCTGGAACTTGGTGTAAGACTTTTCGACATCACTAAGGTTGACCATCAGCATATTGTAATTGACGTAAATATGCAGATTCTCGATGGGGATGCAGAGATACATAGCCACTCGCTTCATCGTGCGGATGATGCGGCTGGTGTCGGCTGCATTTTCAACGAGAATACAGC
Organism: Prevotella sp. P5-64; assembly: GCF_002251285.1. Taxonomy (NCBI): domain Bacteria; kingdom Pseudomonadati; phylum Bacteroidota; class Bacteroidia; order Bacteroidales; family Prevotellaceae; genus Prevotella; species Prevotella sp. P5-64. The sequence continues at coordinate 47,909 of NZ_NPJK01000013.1, read as the reverse complement.
CGGTACGTAACAGCAAATCCAATTTGTGGTGAACCAAACGCTCGTCATCCGTTACGGGATGGGTGATAAGTGAAGAAGTTTCAACCATGTCTGTCGTTTTTCTTATTTTTTCTAAACTGAATGACGCCATAAACGATAATCAGCAATAGCGCCACATCGACGGCAATAATTTTCAGCATATAGTTTTATCCTAAAGTCAATATTAATATCTGAATGGTGATAATGCGGAGGAACATCGCAAAGGGATATACCGTGGAGTAGGCTACAGCAGGAGAATCACTTGCGGTGAGGTCGTTGGCATAACGCAGGGCTGGGGGGTTGGTGTTGGCGCCTGCCAGAACTCCGATGAGGGTGTAGTAGTTGAGGTGGAAGGCATAACGGCCGATGAGTCCGCCAATAAGGAGTGGAAGCATCGTGATGATGGCTCCATAACCCACCATGGCCAATCCGTTGCCATTGAAGACGGTATCTATAAACTCTTTGCCGGTTCCCAAACCTACGCAGGCAAGGAAGATACACAATCCTATCTCTCGTATCATCAGATTGGAAGAGATGGTATTGTAAGTAATCAGGTGGAATTTGGGACCCAAGAAACCGATAAGGATGGCTACAACCAACGGGCCACCCGTCAGTCCGAGCTTAAGTGGAGCCTGGATTCCGGGGAGATAGAAGGGAATGTTGGCAACAAAACAGCCGAGCGCAATACCCAGGAAGATAGGAATGAGGTTGGGGATGTTGAGACGCTTGATGGAATTGCCCAAACGCTTCTCGGTATGGCTGATGGCCAGTTCGCTACCTACGACGGTGACCTTGTCGCCCATCTGAAGCTGGAGGTGGGGTGCGGCAACGAGTTCTACACCAGAACGGTAAACATGGGTGATGTTGGCTCCAAAGAGAGAGCGTATGCGGAGTTGGGCCAATGTCTTTCCATTGATTTCGGGACGCGTGATAAGAATACGGCGTGAGATGTGGCCTTTGTCACACTTCTCCCAGTCTACAGTAGTGGGCTCGCCAAGGCAGGCGATGATAGCTTCAATGTCACGTGGGGCAGCTGTAATGAGCAGTTTGTCATTGAGATTCAGCACGGTCGAGCCGTTAATGACATCGGTGGGGGAGGAGGCTCCATTTACAAACATACGAGAGATGACAAAATCTCGTTGCGAGATTTCAGCTATCTGGCGCACGGTTCTTCCGACAATCTGCTCATTCTTCACGCATACGGAGAATGGACGGACGGTCAGTTCTTCAGTAGCGCCGAGACCTCGCTTGGCTGCCTCTTCTTCCTTACCGGTATGGATGCAAAGGATATACTTCAAGAGAAGGAAGATAAGTATGGCGCCGATAACACCGATAGGATAAGCAGCGGCATAGCTGGCGGCAATGCTGGGGGCGTCTATTCCATTGAGGTCGCTATTGGCTTGCTGGGCAGCTCCCAGTCCAGGCGTATTGGTCACGGCACCAGACAAGATACCTGCCATGGTGGTGATAGGAGTGCCTGTGGTATAGAATAGAATGATGGTGACAACAATGCTTATCGCGATGGTCGATATGGCAAGCATATTGAGCCTGAGACCACCTTTGCCAAACGAGGAGAAGAAACTTGGACCTACCTGGAGGCCGAGAGAATAGACGAAGAGAATCAAGCCAAACTCCTTGAGGAAGTGGAGCAGATGCTCATCAAGATTAAAACAGAAATAACCAAAGGTAATTCCGACAAACAATACCCAGGTCAGTCCCAAAGAAATGTTGGCGACCTTGATCTTGCCCAATAATAATCCCAAGGATATTACAAGCGAAAGAATCATTACTGAGTGAGCTACACCGCCGCCCCAAAGATTGGGGAAGCCCATGAAAAGGTTGTGAAGTAGTTCCATTTTTATTATGTTTATTATTTGCTATCTATTGCAGATGGAAACCTATAATGGAAAGTTGTCCCATTTTGGCTGCGAAGGTACGGAGATTTGGCGTATTGGCGGCTTTATATTTATGAAATCTCACGAACACAAGAATAGAAAAAAACTCGATAATTGCTATCGGCCGTGACAATAATGAATAAAATGGCTGCCTCTACAAGGGTAGAGACAGCTGGTAAGGTGTGAGTTAGGAAAAAATATGTGTTATTTAACAATTACTTTCTTGCCGTTCTTGATATACAAGCCAGCGGGAAGGGTCTGACCCTCGCTCATCTTAACACCATTGATGTTGTAGATGCCCTGCTTCTTGCTCTCAACCACGATAGTGTTGTTGATACCCAGGGTGATGTCGCCAACCTTTACAGGCTTAATCTGGACATTGTTAGAATAGATACTATTGCAAAGAGCATAAATATCCAAAGACTTGCCTACGCCTACAGCACTAAGATTCTGGTTACCCCAGAGTTGAATCTTTTTGGCACCACTCACGATGAAATACTTGGCATCCTTGCCTGTGACTTCTGCGGTTACGGTGACATTCTTAAGAAGTACCAAGTCGCAGAGGTTCTTCTTGGCGAGGAGGTCTTCTACGGTAGTTACAGTAGCGTCCAATTCCAGAGAAGAGCCAGCGGTAATGGAAAGGTCACCGGCATTGGTGAACTCATTTTTCATCATTTCGGGGATGCCATTGTAGGATTTGAAGTTCATCTTGATGCTTCCGCTTACCGTTGAGTTGAGGGTGAGGGCGAGGATGCCTACATTGTAAAGCATAAGGCACTTGCCGTTTTCGCGCAGATGGACTGTGTTGCCATCAGCGTATATCACCTTGGCGTTGTTGAGGGCGAGCTTCACATAAGTCTTGTCGGCAGTCCATCCAACTACTTCCTCTAAGGTAGCGTCTGTGCAAGTAATCTTGCTAAAGTCCTTGCTGGCAACATTGCTCGACTTGCCACCCTTAACAGCTATAGCATTTACGGTGGTGCTCTCTGTCAAAGAGAAAGGTGCAGTGTACTTCTGCGAACTTGTTGTGGGAGTCCTATCGTCAGTAGTATAATATATGTCAGCTCCCTCTGGGCCTGTAATAGTTACAGTGGTAGAGGTTTCAAAAGTGGCGTTACCGGTAATTGTTGGCTCTTTAACTGCTGTAGGGTCAGCTTTTCCAATAGTGACAACAATCTTGGTAGCACGTACCTGATTTCCGGTAGCGGTAAAAACAACAGAACTTGCTGCGCCGGTCCAAGTTCCAACCTTGCCAGAGAAATTGTATTCGCCAGATGCTGCAGTAAAACAGCCTGGACCGTATTTTTCTTTGCCTAATGCGGTACATGTAAATTCGACAGAAAGAATCTGGTCTTTTGTAGTGGTAAGAGTAACTTTCTTACCTTTATAGAAACGGTATTCTTTTCCATTGCCCAATATACCTTCTTCAGCATTAATTGTAACTGCATCTTTGGTAAGGGAAACGGCACCTGACTGAGCAGAACTGGCCTTGTCAGTCTTTGAATCAAATGTAATTGTCGTTTGTGCATTAATGCCTCCACATACGAGGATAAGCATAGTTAATGTCAATAAGCGTAAAAGTTTAGTCATAATGTTTATTGTTAAAGGGTTAAGTTATATTACTGCAAAGTTAGTGGTTATCTATGACACAAACAAGTAAAAAGTACATTATTTTCAAGATATATGCAATTTTAATGTTTATGAAATAAGTTAGGCTGAGGATAATTGAAAAGGGAGGCTTGCCAATTGGCAAACCTCCCTTCATCAGTATCCCTATATATTATATAAGGTGTATCAATTCAAGATTAGATAATCTCGCTCCAGTCTTCCTGAGTCTTGCGGACATAGCTGCGATAACGGAGCTTAGCCATACGCTCAGCCTGAGAGAAGAGTTCCTCTGCTTCATTAGGATAAGCCTTCTGAACGCTCAGATAACGTACCTCTCCAAGGAGGAAGTCACGGAAGTCAGCCCAGTTAGGCTCCTTAGAATCAAGCGTGAATGGGTTCTTGCCCTCATCGGCCAACAGTGGGTTGTAGCGCCACAGGTGCCAGTAACCACAATCAACGGCGAGTTTCTCCTCATTCTGGCTTCTACCCATACCGCCCTTACGCTTCAGACCGTGGTTGATACAAGGAGCGTATGCGATAACGAGTGATGGACCTGGATAAGCCTCTGCCTCGCGGATAGCCTTCAATGTCTGAGCATTGTCGGCACCCATAGCAACCTGGGCAACATAGATATAGCCATAGGTGGTCTGCATAAGACCGAGATCCTTCTTGCGGATGCGCTTACCCTGAGCTGCGAACTGAGCAATAGCACCGAGTGGAGTAGACTTAGAGCTCTGGCCACCAGTGTTTGAATAAACCTCAGTATCGAGAACCAAGATATTGATATCCTCACCAGATGCGAGTACGTGGTCAAGACCTCCGTAGCCAATATCGTAAGAAGCACCGTCGCCACCGATAATCCACTGGCTGCGCTTTACAAGATAGTGGTCGAGAGTCTTCAACTCCTGACATACAGGGCAACCCTGCTCAGCACCAGCGGCAATCAGAGGCTTCAGCTCTGCAGCTGCTTCCTTAGAGCCGTCAGCATCGTCCTTAGCAGCAATCCACTTGTCAGCTGCAGCAACAAACTGGGCAGGTACATGCTCATCAGCCTTTGCCTCCTCGAGAAGGTGGCAGATGCGCTCCTTCATCTTCTTGTTACCCAAAGCCATACCCAGACCGAATTCGCAGAAGTCCTCGAACAGAGAGTTGTCGAATGCAGGACCCTGGCCCTTAGCATTGGTAGTGTAAGGAGTAGAAGGAATAGAAGCAGAGTAAATAGAAGAACAACCAGTAGCGTTAGCAATCATCTGGCGGTCACCAAAGAGCTGAGAAATGAGCTTTACATAAGGTGTCTCACCACATCCGGAGCAAGCGCCTGAGAACTCAAACAGAGGCTGAGCGAACTGAGAGTTCTTGGGGCTCTGCTTGATATCTACCAAATCCTGCTTAGAGGCAACATTGTGTACGAGGTAATCCCATGTCTTAGCTTCCTCAACCATAGCGGGAGCGTCAACATTGAATGGAACCATCTTGAGAGCCTTCTCGAGTTCTCCGGTTTCCTTGTTTTTCTTGCCAGGACACACATCGGCACAGTTACCGCAACCGAGACAGTCGAGAACAGAAGTCTCGATACGGAAGTGCATTCCCTTGAGTGCAGCGGGAGCCTTAATCTCCTGAGTAGCCAGGCCAGGAACACCTGCCAGCTCTTCGTCGGTAAGAACGAATGGACGGATAGCAGCGTGAGGACAAACGAATGAACACTTGTTACACTGGATACAATTCTCTACATTCCATACGGGAACGAAAGCCTCTACGCCACGCTTCTCAAATGCAGCGGTACCATTGGCCCATGTTCCGTCAACAGTGTTATGCTTAACGAAGTCAGAAACCTTGAGCAGGTCACCAGCCTGACCATTGATAGGGCGAACCAGCTCCTTAACGAATGCAGGTGCATTGTCTTCCTTGCCTTCTTCGTCAGCAAGAGAAGCCCATGCTGGGTCTACTGTCAGTTCCTTATACTCGCCTCCGCGCTCAACTGCAGCGAAGTTGAGGTCAACAACATCCTGACCCTTTTTAGAGTATGACTTCACGATGAACGCCTTCATCTGCTCTACAGCCAGGTCCAAAGGAATAACCTCAGTGATACGGAAGAAAGCAGACTGGAGAATGGTGTTGGTACGGTTTCCAAGACCAATTTCCTGAGCTATCTTAGTGGCATTGATATAGTAAACCTTGATATTGTTCTTGGCAAAGCAACGCTTAACCTTGTTAGGAATGAAGTTAACCAACTCCTCGCCGTCGAAGATAGTGTTGAGCAGGAATGTGCCATTCTTGCGCAGACCGCGGGTAACGTCATACATGTGGAGGTAAGCCTGAACGTGACAAGCTACAAAGTTAGGAGTATTTACCTGATAAGCGCTGTGGATTGGGCTGTCGCCGAAACGCAGGTGAGAGCAGGTAAAACCACCAGACTTCTTAGAGTCATAAGAGAAATAAGCCTGACAATACTTGTTGGTATTGTTACCAATAATCTGTACAGAGTTCTTGTTGGCACCTACAGTACCATCGGCACCGAGACCATAGAACTTAGCCTCAAACAGGTCGTCACCACCCATTGGGATTTCCTCCTCTTCGGGAAGAGATGTAAATGTAACGTCATCAACGATACCTACGGTGAAGTGATTCTTGGGCTGTGGCAATTCCAGGTTCTTGAATACTGCTACAATCTTAGCAGGTGTAGTATCGGATGAACCAAGACCATAGCGGCCGCCAACGATGAGAGGCTTGCGCTCGTCGTCATAGAGAGCAGACTTAACGTCAAGATACAGTGGTTCGCCCTCTGCACCGGGTTCCTTAGTACGGTCGAGCACGGCAATGCGCTTAACAGTAGCGGGAAGAGCCTTCTTCAAGAAGTCTACAGAGAAAGGACGATAGAGGTGAACTGCAACCATACCCACCTTCTTGCCCTGCTTGTTCAGGTAGTCGATGGCTTCACGGGCAGGCTCTGTAGCAGAACCCATCAGGATGATAACATTCTCGGCATCCTCTGCACCATAATAGTTGAAGAGGTGATACTCACGGCCAGTAATCTTAGAGATTTCGCCGCAGTACTTCTCAACTACTTCAGGAATTCTGTCATAATACTCATTGCAAGCCTCACGATGGGTGAAGAATGTCTCGGGGTTTTCAGCGGTACCACGAGTTACGGGACGCTCTGGAGACAATGCGCGGTCGCGGAATTTTTTGATATACTCAGGGTTAACCAGAGGACGGATATCTTCCATATCAATTTCTTCAACTTTGTGGTACTCATGAGAAGTACGGAAACCATCAAAGAAGTTGATGAAAGGAACAGATGTCTCAAGTGTGGCAAGGTGAGGAACTGCAGAAAGATCCATAACCTCCTGTACAGAACCAGAGCAGAACATGGCAAAGCCAGTCTGACGGCAGGCCATAACATCCTGGTGGTCGCCGAAGATACAGAGTGAGTGAGAAGCCAGAGTACGTGCAGATACGTTGAATACGCAAGGCAACAGCTCACCGGCAATCTTATACATATTAGGTATCATCAACAACAGACCCTGCGAAGCTGTATAGGTAGAAGTTAATGCACCAGCCTGAAGAGAACCATGGACAGCTCCAGCGGCTCCGCCTTCAGATTCCATTTCCTGAATAGAAACTCTTTGACCGAAGAGGTTCTTACGGCCTTTAGCAGCCCATTCGTCCACATGTTCTGCCATAGGAGAAGATGGGGTAATGGGGTAGATGGCTGCCACCTCGGTAAACATGTAGCTTACATGAGCCGCTGCGGTGTTACCATCACATGTGATAAACTTTTTTTCTTTAGCCATTTTTCTAAATTTTAATGAAAGTTTGTATGTTCGTTTTTATATTTACACCTTATTATATTAATATAGGAAGCCGAATAGCCATAGTGGTATCTGGTTTTCCTTACCCACCTCAGTATTATAACGCGCATAGATGGTGTCGGGAGAGAATCTGATTTTCTGCTCACCATGGGCATCGCAAATTCTGAAGTGCTTTTCGCCGTCTACGATGTAGAAGTGGTCTTTGTTGGCCTGATTTACGATATGGTCCTTCCACAACGAGTTCACGAAGAATGTCTCCATCAGTTCCTGGTCATCGATGGTGATGGGGTAGATGGCATACATGAGATTGCTATTGTGCATCATCACCTTGGTAGGCTTCTTGGGGAATTCCTCTCCTACGGGATAGATGATATTGATAAGACGCGCATCGGCCAGATACTTGATATAGTTCATCACCGTGGCACGGCTGGTCTGTATTTCATCAGCCAGATTGCTGATATTGGGTGCCTTGGGACCTTCGACAGCCAAGAGATAAAACAGCTTCTTGATTTTGTGAAGATACTTCAGCTCTATCTGCTTGATAAGGAGGATGTCGACCTCGGTCATCATGTTCATGGTCTTCAGGAGATTCTCGGAGAAATTGCGATGTTCCAAGAAGAATGGGTAAAAACCATGATGGATATAGTCGTGAAAGTACTTGAGAGGACTTACCTTGGGCAGAATGGTCTTGATGATATGCTCATGGTTGTTCAGAATCTCGCCCAACGAATAGGGACGAAAGTCGTTGCCCGTCTGCAGGTTGAGAAACTCTCTGAATGAAAAGCCTCTCAGATTGTAGCTCTTTACGATGCCGTTGAGTTCAGGGTTCTCCTCTTTCAAGCGCATCACGCTCGAGCCGGTGAAGACTATCTTGAGATTGGGGAAAAGGTCATGACATTTTCTGAGCTCGCTGCTCCAATTGGGCTGCTTGAAAACCTGGTCAATCAACAGTACACGACCACCGTTTTTAACGAAGTCTTCGGCAAATTCAGCTATACCCAAGCCCTGGAAGTAGAAGTTGTTCATATTGACATACAGACAACTGCGGTCGGCTGCACCAAACTTCTCTTTAGCGTATTGCAGGAGAAAGGTGGTCTTGCCGACGCCCCTTGTACCCTTGATACCTATCAAGCGGTCGCTCCAGTCAATCTCATCCATAAGATTACGACGGACTGCAGCATTTGTGTTGTCTACCAAATTGGCATGGGTGCGGAAAAAGGCCTCTTCCATAAATCGATTTACTTATATAGATGCAAAGGTAATACTAATTTTCAAAATTGCAAACTCAACTTTACAAAATATTTCCAATTTCGTATTTTTTGTCACTTCTTTGCGTTGCTAAAGAATAAACTTTGTAATTTTGTGGACAATTTACAAAACAGTTATGAAGCTACATATATTTAACCCCGAGCACGATATAGCACTTGCATCTGACATGTTCAATTTCGTGGCCCCGCATGCAGGTCGCGAGATGCGCTCCGACCTGGGTTTTCTGCCTGCGCTGTGGGCCGAGGATGGCGATATGGTCCTTGTCGATGATATCGCATCGGCACTGAGCAGGGTCAGACACCTGGGTCGCTATGCCCATGATGTGGCTTTTGTGACTTACCAGGACCTGAAGCACCTTCCGCCACTTGAAGAGATATGTCCGTGGGGATGGGATAGGTCTTTGCGCTTTCAGTTGGAGCGCAATGGAATCGCTAAGGAACTGTTGCCAACCGACGCATATCTTGACAGCATCCGCGCGATGAGCCACCGCTGGTGGGCTGGCCAGAATCTGCTGAAAAAGCTCACTGAAGCAAATGACGAGCGAGTTGGCAGTTCTCGACTGATTGACAATATAAGCCAACTTGAGAACATCGGCTATACTTATGTAATGAAAGCGCCGTGGAGCAGTAGCGGGCGTGGGCTCAGATATGTCGACCAACTCACTTCCCACCAACGCGGTTGGGCCAAGAATGTGATTGCGCGCCAGGGAGCATTGACCCTCGAACCCTACTATCGCAAGATAAAAGATTTTGCAGTAGAGCTGTACGCCTATCCCGATAGAATCGAGTATTTGGGATTGTCTGTGTTCCAGTCTTCCAATGGTTCGTATGTAGGGAACATCCTTGCGAGCGAAGAGGAGAAGGTGGAAATTATCTCCAAATATATCCCGTTTCATCGGGTGCAGTCGGCCATAGATGAACTATGTGCCATCCTGACCGATGAAATGGTCGGAAAATACACCGGACCGCTTGGCGTAGACATGATGATAGTCGATGAAAACGGCATAAAGCTGCACCCGTGCGTGGAGCTCAACCTCAGGCGCACCATGGGCCATGTGGCTTTGTCATTTAACCAAACCCAGACCGCCCCGCGCAAACTTATGCAGATTTCATATAGCAGAGGGTATCATTTCAGAGTGCTCACAACTGCCGAAAACTGCTATCCGTCAGTGTGGTAATGAACACAGGACGCCTTCAGTCACCTACAATTGCACACGATTGTAAGACATCCGCTCGTAGGTTGTCTTAAACTTGTGTTCAAACCACGAAATGGCAAATTGGAATTCTGAAAAGATTAATGCGAAGTCTGAAATAACAGTTTCCTACCTTAATTTCATTCCATAGACCATCTGTAGGCTCTAAGTTCTGGGGACTCACATTATGCGCAGACGTCCATCAATTATCAAATGACTTGTGGTACTCGTCGGCACAATGACACGAACTCTTTATCCACGTTCAATTATCTCATCATCGCACTGTGTTCGTGGCTCAGCACACTCGATTATCCATTAAATAATACGAAAAAACACATTTGTTGATGCTAATAATGTTATAATTCATCAACGATGCGCTATTTTTTGCATAATTTGTTTTCACGGAAAGATATTTTTTTGTACTTTTGAACTCTGATAAAATATAGGAAAATCGCTTAGAACGCAAATAAATGCCCTTAAATGCGATTTCGACCATTTTAAGTCAGCAAAACAATTAGAATAAATATAAGTAAGTAAATGGACGAAAATCAGACAATCGATCATGATAGAATAATCAAGATCAACATTGAGGAAGAGATGAAGTCATCCTACATTGACTATTCAATGTCGGTAATCGTAGCTCGTGCCCTTCCAGATGTGCGCGATGGTTTCAAACCCGTACATCGCCGTATTCTCTATGGTATGCTTGGCATCGGCAATACCAGCGACAAGCCCTACAAGAAGTGTGCGCGTGTTGTTGGTGAGGTGTTGGGTAAGTACCACCCTCATGGAGACAGCTCGGTCTATGGCGCCCTCGTCAGAATGGGCCAGGAATGGAATATGCGCTATAAGCTCATTGATGGTCAGGGTAACTTTGGTAGCGTAGACGGCGACTCTCCTGCAGCTATGCGTTATACCGAGTGCCGCCTTGCCAAAATGGGTGAGCACGTGATGGATGACCTGAACAAGGACACGGTAGACATGACCAACAACTTTGACGACACCCTCGTCGAACCTTCGGTTATGCCCACCAAGATACCCAATCTGCTCGTCAATGGCGGTAACGGTATTGCCGTAGGTATGGCAACCAATATCCCCACACATAATCTGGGCGAAGTCATCGACGGCTGCTGTGCATACATCGACAATCCAGATATAGACACCGAGGGTCTGATGAAGTATATCCCTGCTCCCGATTTCCCCACAGGTGCCTATATATATGGTTTGGAGGGCGTCAAGCAGGCTTATGAGACCGGCCGTGGCCGCATCGTGATGCGCGCCAAAGCTGAAATAGAGACCGATGACAGTCATGACAAGATTGTAGTAACCGAAATTCCTTACGGTGTCAACAAGCAGCAGCTGATAGAGTATATCGCTGACCTCGTAAAGGAGGGCAAGATAGATGGCATCTCTAATGTGAACGACGAAACCGGTCGTCAGGGTATGCGTATCGTTGTCGATGTAAAGCGCGACGCCAATGCCAAAGTCATCTTGAACAAACTCTTTAAGATGACAGCCCTGCAGAGTTCATTCTCAGTCAACTGCATCGCCTTGGTCAACGGACGTCCACGCCTGCTTACGCTGCGCGAGTGCGTACATTACTTTGTTGAACACCGCCACGATGTTACCATCCGCCGTACCAAGTTTGAGCTGAAGAAAGCCCAGGACCGTGCACATATATTAAAAGGACTTATCATCGCGTGCGACAACATTGACGAAGTCGTACACATCATCCGTGCCAGCAAGACTCCCAGCGAAGCCAGAGTCAACCTGGAGAAGCGCTTTGAGATTGATGAGCTGCAGTCTCAGGCCATCGTAGACATGCGCTTGTCACAGTTGACCGGCCTCCGCGTCGACCAGCTGCACGATGAATACAACGAGCTGATGAAGCAGATAGACTACCTCAACCGCATTCTCACCGACGACTCGCTGTGCAGACAGGTGATGAAGGACGAGCTGCAGGAGGTCAAGGAGAAGTATGGCGACAATCGCCGTACCGAGATTATTCCTGCCGAGCACGAATTCAATGCCGAGGATTTCTATCCCAATGACCCCGTGGTTATCACCGTGAGCCACCTGGGCTACATCAAGCGTACTCCGCTCAGTGACTTCCGCGAGCAGGCTCGTGGTGGAGTAGGAGCCAAGGGCGCACAGACACGCGACAAGGACTTCATCGAATATATCTATCCTGCCACTATGCACCAGACCATGCTCTTCTTCACCAAGAAGGGCCGTTGCTACTGGCTGAAGTGTTATGAGATACCCGAGTATGACAAGAGCTCCAAGGGTCGTGCCATCCAGAACCTGCTCAACATTGAGCCCGATGACGCTGTGAACGCCTTCCTGCGTCTGCGCGGTCGTGGTCTGGAGGATGCCGAGTTTGTGAACAGCCATTACGTTGTCTTTGCCACCGCAAACGGTACAGTCAAGAAAACTTGTCTGGAAGCCTACAGCCGTCCTCGTGCAAATGGTGTAAACGCCATCCACATCACTGAGGGCGACGAGGTGGTTGATGTTCGCCTGACCAATGGCCATAACGAGCTCATTCTGGCCAATCGCAATGGTAGAGCCGTAAGATTCAACGAGAATGCAATCCGCACTATGGGTCGTGTATCGACCGGCGTACGCGGCATGCGTCTCGACGGTGATGACGATGCAGTAATCGGAATGATTGTGGTCAACGATGCCGACAAGGAGTCTGTAATGGTAGTAAGCGAGAATGGTTACGGCAAGCGTTCGCAGGTGGCCGACTATCGCATCACCAACCGCGGTGGTAAGGGAGTCAAGACCCTCGCCATCACTGAGAAGACCGGCCGTCTGGTTGCCATCAAGAATGTAACCGATGAAAACGACCTGATGATTATCAACAAGAGCGGCATTACCATACGTCTGGCTGTGGCTGATGTACGCATAATGGGCCGTGCCACACAGGGCGTGAGACTTATCAACCTGGCCAAGAAGAACGACATCATTGCAAGCGTTTGCAAGGTAATGAGTTCTGAACTTGAGGCAACTGTCGAGGAAGAAAGCCGCGCTGCCTGGTCGCAGAAGAACGATGAAATCATGAGCGACAACACCTCTATGCCGGTCGATGAAATCGAAAATGGTGAACCTACAGAAGAATAAAACAAATACAAACTAAAAATTAAATTTTATGAAGAAACTATTGATCGCTGTGTTGATGATGCTGGGCACATCCACAGTATTTGCAGGCGACAGTGAGGCTTTGAAGGCAATCTTGAAGGCCAAGACCTACGACGAGGCACAAAGCCTGGTAAAGTCAAGCGTGAACTCTCTCGCCAACGCAGCAGAGAAGGCCAAGGCTTACAATTACCTGGTAGACCTCGCCATGAAGAAGGTGAATCACGAGCAGGAAATCATCGCAGCCAATCAGTTGCAGCAGCAGTTGAATACAGGCAAGTATGAGGCTTATGACACACTGGGTTTCTACAAAGCTCTTGAGCAGGCTTTTACCAACGCCATGGAGTGTGACAAGTGGGACAATATGCCTAACGAGAAGGGTAAAATCAAGCCCAAGTTCCATCAGGCCAACCAGAACAAGCTGGTCAACATGCGTACTGAGCTGATCAACGCCGGCCAGCTGCAGCCCGCAGACAACAAGAAGGCTGCTTTTGACTTCTTCTCTCTCTATGTAGACAGCTACTCTCATCCTCTCTTCAAGGAGGTTGACCGCACTGCCAACCCCGATAAGTATCTCGGTGAGGTTGCACGTGTTGCTGCCGTCTTTGCATTCCAGAACAAGGATATGGACAATGCCAACAAATATGTTGACATCGCTCTCAACGACACCGCTTCTTATAAGGAAGCCCTCAATCTCAAGATTTATCTCTCATCGCAGGACCTGAAGACCAAGGAGGACTCTGTCAAGTTTGCCAACACTCTGAAGACTCTCAACGAGAAGGATCCCAAGAATGATATGGTATTCAGCCAGCTCGCTGCTGTACTGCAGGCTTTGGGCGACAAGGACGGTGCAAGCAAGCTCATCGAGTCTCGCCTTGCTCTGAACCCCAATGACTATTCAGCTTTGGCTCTCAAGGCTCAGAACGCCATGAATGCTGCCACACAGGATCCTGCATTGTATGATGTAGCCATTGAGAACTTCAAGAAGGCCATCGCTATCAAGCCCAATGACAACGCGCTGATTTATACCTATCTTGCATTCAGCATCAATGCCAAGGCTGCTGCATGCCAGAACGCCAATGAGCAGAAGGTTCTTTGCCAGGAGAGTGTAACTTACCTGGAGAAGGCTCGTGAGTTGGACCCCAACCGTGAGCGCGCCAACTGGACCTATCCTCTCTACCAGTGTTATTATACGCTCTATGGAGCCGATGACGCTCGTACAAAGGAAATTGAGGCACTGACTAAGTAAAGGTTTAATCACTGATAAATACCGGGGTTGGTCGCCTAATCAATAGGTTGCCAACCCTTTTATTGTTTGAAGATATGATTAGAGATAATAGGACAAATGCGTATATAATGATTATGATGTTCCTTTCTTGCTGCGTCGGCAGCATCTGGGGAGATAACGTAAATCATGCAGCACAGGCAGACAAGGCAAACAGAGAGTTGCAGTTGCTTGTAGCCAAGTTGCCCGTATGCCGCGACAGTACCTATTATTATAGTCTTATCGAGAAGATAGTAGAAAAAAGTATAGAGTGCGACAGTCTGGACTGTCAACCCAATGCCAAGGGAAAGGTGAAGCCGCGTTATCGTCACACAAATTCATCCGTTGTGGGTAAACTCAGACGCAAATTGGTTGATGGTGGTATATATTATCAGGGGAAGGACCCGGTCAGAGGTCTGGCTTTGCTGCAGTTGTACATTGATACACAGCATCATCCCTTATTCGATAAGTCAAAGCAAGAGATTGGTCCGGCGGCATTGTGTGCCGGCAAGATGGCTTATGGTATAAAGGATTACAGCAAAGCGGAACGTATGGCAGATTTGGCTCTACAGCATATAGAGACCGCCAAGGACGCTGCCCAACTGAAAATATATTGCATGAAGATGCTGATGAAGACGGAAAAGGATGCGGTAATCTACATCAATTCTCTCTTGGCGCTTCACGAGAAAGACAGGTCTAATCATAACTATGTGGAATTGATTATACAGTATTATTCCGACAAGGGTCTTGCCGATGAATTGGCTCATTTTGTTGACCACGAACTGGAAAACTCTCCGCGCAACAAGATGCTTTGGGCTCTGAAAGGCGAAAGACACATGCAACTCCATCAGTGGGATACTGCAATAGATGCGTTCAAATGCGCAATTGCCCAAGATTCGCTGTTTCTCCCTGCTATTTATAACGTAGGTATCTGCTATACATCCAAAGCCATTCAGTTGAGCGACAAGCACAAAGAGGATAAAGACAAAGTGCAGATAGACTCAATAAACTCCCTGCTTGAAGAGGGCAAGGTATATCTCGAGCGCGCCAAAGAATTGGACCCGGCAAGGCATACGGTGGACTGGGCTCCGCCTTTGTATCAGATTTATTATGCGCTCAACGATAAACGCGCCGAAAATATAAAGAAATTGATTAAATACTAAACATAAGCACGATGAAAAGGATAACATTACTATTATGCATAATATGTATCTGTCTGCAAATCAATGCGCAGAAGAAAGAAATATCTTTGGCCAAAGACAATATCAAGAAAGGAACCAACCTGGAGCAGGCCGAGAGTAGCATGGCTAATCTCCTGAAAGATTCGGCCAATAGAAACAATGAGAAGATATGGCTCACACTCTATGAGGCCCAGAAGAAACAATATGAACAAGGCAATGAGAAGTTGTATCTGAAGCAAGATTACGATACAGCCAAGTTATTCTTGTCGGTCAAAAAGATGTTCCAGACTCTTGAAGGGCTCGACTCTGTGGACGGCCTGACCGACAAGAAGGGTAGAGTGAAACTCGTCTATCGCAAAAAGCATGCCGCTATGCTCGACGTACATCGCAGAAATCTCTACAATGGTGGCGCCTACTTTGTAAACAAGCAGAATTTCAAGGAGGCATACAATTTCTTTGATATGTACCTCAACTGTAGTATCCAGCCGCTGTTCACCGGTTACAAATACGGTGAAACCGACAAAAATATGCCTTCGGCTGCTTATTGGGCAGTCTATTGCGGTTACAAACTCCAAGACCCGAAAGCTACGTTTCATTATGCATATTGGGCATTAAAGGATACGGTACATTATCAATATATGCTACAGTATCTTGCCGAGACTTATAAAATGGAGAAAGACACGATGAGATATGTAAGTGTCTTGGAAGAAGGCTTCAAAAAGTATCCCCGCTTCCCGTTCTTTTTCCCACGTCTGATTGAATATTATACCAAAAATGAACAATATGACGCTGCGCTTTCTCTTTGTGATAAGGCCTTGCAAGTAAATGATAGCAGCAATCTATTCAAGTTCACCAAAAGTTCGGTGTTGCTTAGCTTGAAACGCTATAAAGAGTGCATCGACCTCTGCGATAGCGTCATTGCAAAAGACAGCACTTTCCTTGGTGCATATCTTAATGCAGGTTTGTCCTACTTCAACCAAGCAGTAGAAGCAGACAAAGCTCTGAAACAAACTGACAAACAAAAGAAAGAAATCATACAGTTATATAAAAAGGCGTTGCCATACCTGGAAAAATACAGGAAGATGGTTCCGGACGAGAAGGGGCTATGGGGGCTTCCTCTATATACCATTTACTTGAACTTGAATATGGGCAAAGAATTTGATGAAATAGACAAACTCTTAAAATGAAAACAATCAATGAACTTACCGAAAAAATCGGTATAAATCATCTCAATGAGATGCAGGGTACTGTAGTCAAGGCTATTCAGCATACAACTGACAACATTATGGTTTTGTCACCAACTGGCTCAGGCAAGACATTGGCCTATATTTTGCCATTGGTATGCATGGTAGACACGGCTTCGGATGACTTGCAAGCGATAGTCATTGTCCCTGGACGCGAATTGGCTCTGCAGTCTTTGAATGTGTTGCGCAGCCTCGGCAACGATGTTCGCGGCTATGCATGCTATGGTGGTAGACCTACGATGGATGAACACCGTCAGCTCCGTCAGCTCAAGCCCCATATCATATTTGCTACTCCAGGAAGAATGAACGACCACATCGACAAAGACAATGTGGACGTCGACAGCGTCAAGTGGATAATAATAGATGAGTTTGACAAATGCCTCGAAATGGGCTTCCATGAGGAAATGTCTTATCTTATCAATCGTCTGCCCTTCAAAGCACGGCAGATACTTCTATCAGCAACCCCAGCTGAAGAAATGCGCCACCAGACCATCTTGAAAAGCAATTTCAAGGTGATGGACTTCATTCCCAAAGACGAACAGATTTCCGACAGAGTAAGTATATACCAAGTGCGTAGTCCTCAAAAGGACAAATTGGAAGTCTTGGGGAAACTTCTTTGTCAATTAGGCTCAGACAGTACTATCGTCTTCCTCAACTACAGGGATGGCGTGGAGCGTACTGCTAACTACTTGAAGGATTGCGGCTTTGTTGTCAGTTATTATCATGGTGGCTTGGAGCAGAAAGAGCGCGAAGCAGCAATCTACCGTTTCTCTAACGGTTCTTCCAATATACTCGTAAGTACTGACCTGGCATCTCGCGGTCTGGATATTCCCAATATCAAGAATATAATTCATTATCATCTTCCCGATACTGAAGATGCCTTTGTGCATAGGGTAGGGCGCACGGCTCGCTGGAATGCTATGGGTGACAGTTACTTCGTTCTGGGACCAGAAGAAAGCATCCCGGAATATGTGGAAGCTGAGATAAAGGAATTTACCCTGCAAGACGACATCACCACCATACCTCTGCCGACAATGGCCACGATTTATATCGGCAAGGGTAAAAAAGACAAGATATCCAAAGGTGATATTGTCGGTCTGTTGTGCAAAAAGGCAGAGCTTGAAAACAATGAGATAGGTCGTATTGATGTCAAGGATTATTATTCCTACGTTGCCGTTCCTTCGCAGAAATTATCGAGAGTTCTACAACGCTTGGCTGGAGAGAAAATCAAAGGCGTCAAGACGCGTTTTGAGCCCCTAAAATGAGAAAATGAACAAAAATTAAAGGTTTATCAAAAATTGTTAGGTATTTATTTGTTCATGCCGAATAAATCTCGTATTTTCGCAATATAAATCAACTTAACTATTTAATCAATATTGATTCGTATGGAAAAATACAACTTTAATGCAGGTCCCTCTATGTTGCCACGAGAGGTGATTGAGAACACAGCCAAGCAAATGTTGGATTTCAATGGTTGTGGTTTGTCTTTGATGGAGATTAGCCACCGCGCTAAGTACTTCCAGCCTGTAGTAGATGAGAGTGTTGCTCTTATCAAGGAATTACTTGATATACCAAGCGGATATTCGGTTATTTTCCTTGGAGGCGGCGCTTCTCTGCAGTTCATGCAGATTCCAGCCAACTTCTTGCTCAAGAAAGCAGCTTATGTGAACACTGGAACATGGGCAAAGAAGGCAGAGAAAGAAGCAAAACTTTTTGGTGAAGTTGTAGAAGTCGCCTCGTCTGCAGATGCAGGTTACACCTACTATCCTAAGGATTTTGAGGTTCCTGCTGACGTTGATTATCTGCACGTTACCACCAACAATACGATTTATGGAACGGAATACCGCAAGGACTTCGATGTAGACGTTCCACTTATCGCGGATATGAGTTCAGATATTATGAGCCGCCCGATAGACGTGTCTAAATATACGGCTATTTATGCTGGCGCCCAGAAGAATATGGCCATGGCCGGCGTTACCGTGGTTATTGTTAAAGACGATATGCTTGGTAAAGCTCCCCGCGAATTGCCCACAATGATAGATTATCGTACACATGTAGACAAGGGCTCTATGTTCAACACTCCTCCAGTTGTCCCCATTTATTCATTGATGGAAACTATGCGTTGGGTGAAAGCCCAGGGTGGTGTCGCAGAAATGGATCGCCGTGCAAAAGAGCGTGCTGATATGCTGTACTCAGAAATCGATCGCAACAAGCTGTTCCATGGCACAGTTAAGGAGGAAGACCGCTCATTGATGAACATTTGCTTCGTCATGAACGAAGAATACAAAGAGTTGGAGAAGGACTTCTTTGATTTCGCTACTGAGCGCGGCATGGTGGGCATTAAGGGCCACCGTTCTGTTGGAGGTTTCAGAGCGTCATGCTATAACGCACAGACCATCGAAGGTGTTAAGGCCATGATTAAGGCCATGCAGGATTTTGAGAATCAACATTAATATATTGGATATGAAAGTATTAGTTGCAACAGAAAAACCATTTGCAGCACCTGCGGTTGTAGGTATCAAGAATGAGTTGGAAGCCGCTGGAAACGAGGTTGTTTTTCTTGAGAAATATACAGAAAAGAGCCAGCTGTTAGAGGCCGTTGCTGACATAGATGCAATGATTGTCCGTTCAGACAAGGTTACTTCCGAAATTCTCGATGCAGCCAAGAACCTCAAGATTGTAGTTCGTGCTGGTGCAGGATATGATAATGTTGATTGCGCCTATGCCAAGGAGAAAGGCGTAGTTGTAGAAAACACTCCAGGCCAGAACTCCAACGCAGTAGCAGAACTCGTTTTTGGTCTGTTGGTATACGCTGTACGTAATTTTTATAACGGTAAAAGCGGTTCAGAACTTAAAGACAAGCGATTAGGTATCTTGGCTTTTGGTAATGTCGGCCGTAATGTTGCCCGCATTGCAAAGGGATTTGGTATGACAGTATCTGCATATGATGCATATTGTCCTGCAGAAGCAATAGAAGCAGCAGGCGTGCATGCATGTAGCAGCGTGGATGAGTTGTTCCAGAACAATGATGTGGTTTCATTGCATATTCCTGCTACCCCTGAGACCATCAATAGCATCGACTATCGCACGGTCAACCAGATGCCTAAGGGAGGAATCCTCATCAATACTGCCCGTAAGGAGGTTATCAATGAGGCCGAACTGCTGAAGCTCATGGCAGAGCGTACTGACATGAAATACATATCAGACATCAAGCCCGATGCCGACGAGGATTTCGCAAAGTTCGAAGGACGCTATTATGCCACTCCCAAGAAGATGGGCGCTCAAACTGCTGAGGCAAATATCAATGCAGGTATCGCCGCAGCGAGTCAGATTAACTCTTTCTTTGAAAAGGGTGACACCAAGTATCAAGTGAACAAATAATCTATAAAAGATCATCTCCTCTGCCCTTGGTAGAGGGGATGTTTTTTCTTAACAAACCTAAACTTAATTATGGCAATCATCAAACCCTTTAAAGGTGTTCGTCCTCCTCAGCAATATGTCGAGGATGTAGAATCTCGTCCTTATGATGTTCTTGATTCAGAAGAGGCAAGAATAGAAGCAGGGGATAACGAGAAGAGTCTTTATCATATCATCAAACCGGAAATTAATTTTGAGCCAGGCACTTCCGAATACGACCCACGTGTTTATGAAAGTGCCAAAGAGAATTTTGAACTTTTCCAGAAGAATGGATGGCTGGTTCAGGATTCCGAGGAACATTATTATATATACGCCCAGACAATGAATGGCAAAACCCAATATGGTATTGTTGTTGGAGCATATGTAGATGACTATCTTAATGGCGTTATCAAGAAGCATGAATTGACACGTAGAGACAAAGAAGAAGACCGCATGAAGCATGTCAGAATCTGTGATGCCAATATGGAGCCTGTCTTCTTTGCATATCCTGACAATCAGACGCTTGACGCATTGCTGACAAGATATGCTGCGACCAAACCTGAATACGATTTCATAGCCCCCATTGACGGCTTCAGACATCAGTTGTGGGTTGTGTCTGACGCTGCAGACATCCAGACCATCACGGCCGAGTTTGCCAAGATGCCGAGCCTTTACATTGCCGATGGGCACCATCGTTCAGCAGCAGCTGCGCTTGTAGGTGCCGAAAAGGCAGGCAAGCATCCCAATCATACAGGAAGCGAGGAATACAACTACTTTATGGCAGTTTGCTTCCAGGCATCCCAGCTTACCATTCTCGATTACAATAGAGTCGTCAAGGATTTGAACGGTATGTCGTCAGCGGAATTCTTGGAAGCGCTAACAGCCGATTTCATCGTAGAGAAGAAGGGAGAGCAGGAATATCATCCCGCCCGTTTGCACGAGTTCTCGCTCTATCTTGATGGACTTTGGTATAGCCTTGTTGCCAAAGAAGGAACCTACGATGACAATGACCCCATCGGCGTCTTGGATGTTGACATATCTTCTCGATTGATACTGGATAAACTTCTCGATATTACGGACTTGCGCAGCGACAAGCGCATCGACTTCGTTGGCGGTCTTCGTGGATTGGGCGAACTCAAACGTCGCGTTGACTCTGGAGAAATGCGCATGGCATTAGCCCTCTATCCAGTGACCATGCAACAGATTATGGATATTGCAGACAGCGGCAAAATCATGCCTCCCAAGGCCACTTGGTTTGAACCCAAATTGAGAAGCGGATTGGTTATACACAAACTTGATGACTGACGAATATAAGACAATAACAGAAATAATAGGCGAGGGATTCTACTCGGAGAAACGGAGTAAATTTCTCGCCTTTGCTCATCATGTAGAGACCATCGATGAGATTAAGGACATTCTGGCGTCGTACCGTAAAAAGTATTATGACGCCAGACACGTATGCTATGCCTATGTGCTTGGTGCCGACAAGGCCGATTTCCGAGCCAATGATGATGGCGAGCCCTCATCCACGGCAGGCAAGCCCATATTGGGACAGATTAATTCTTATGACTTGACCAATGTGCTGGTAATTGTGGTCAGGTATTATGGCGGTGTCAACTTGGGAACCGGCGGCCTGATTGTCGCATACCGCACCGCAGCCGCCGATGCCTTGGACCACGCGACCATCGAAACCCGCCTGGTTGAGGAAGTCATAACCTATTCATTCCCATACCCTATAATGAATGCAGTGATGCGTGTCATCAAAGAGATGCAGCCGCGCATTGTATCGCAGACTTTTGATAACACTTGTTCCATTTCTATGTCGATACGGCAAGAAATGGCCCCGGTTCTGCGCGACAGACTTGAGAAATTATCTTTCGAATAACCACTAATTGTCGGTATTAAGAAAGATAATTCTCTCACATTGCGTTGCGCTGGATTTGGTTTTAGGAGTCATCAGATACCACTTGTATGGCTCTATATACAGCGACTGAACATTTTTACAGCTGCGCAGCTGATCTTTATAGAGTACATAGTTCCCCGTTTTACCCATTTGCGCCTTTTGGAAGACGCTATGCAGGGTTTGGTTGCCCACAGTCGTCTTGAGTCTCGTGCCAACAGAATTGTAGGTAAGAGTGACATTTTTGATATAATAAGGAGCCTCCTTCCAAGTGCCACCAATGAGATATGGCTTGTAACCTGTCATTTTGTCACCCTTTTTCAGCTTCTTGAAACCCACTTCGTTTGCAGTTCCAGAGACACCCTCATAAACTTCAACTCCTTCACCAAAAACTTCCCATGGGTCATCAATGGTAAAGGGGAGCACCAACGTGTTATAATAACCCACTTCAAATTTTCTATCGAACTTGATGGTACCCGTAAACTTTGTATTCGTCAAGTCGGTATTACCGTTGAGCTCCAGCACAGGGTCCTCGCCCTTCTCTTGGACTACATAAAATTTGATAGGAAGATAATCAGTAGAGCTTTTGTTAATCAGGCGATAGGTATATGCAGTACGATGAAAGCGCATGAACTTGCTCCCCACCTTGACATCAGTCACGCCATTGGCGGTTTCAAAGGTAATGGGGCTACGCGCGTCGGCAGTAAGGGCAAACATGAACTGCAAAACATTGTTAGATGAAATACTATTATCGACTATAGATACAAATGCATTTGACTCAGGCAAATATAGGTAGAACTTATCTTCGACCAGTTTTACCTTAAACATTTGGGTATTAGCAGCTAACTTATCAATTTCCTTGTACGTAGCTGTGCCTTTGAAGTCATAGACAACATCACTTCTATCATCTCTACTAAGAACCAAATCATACAATTTAGTCTGTCTTTCACCAGTAACAAAGCAGTCTTGCCCATCTTTCAATCCGCTGGTAGCCTTGATTTGTTTGTATTCAAGGTTTTGTCCGCATATTGTCATCGCTACCAATAAGGCAGCTTGTAATAGATATAGTCGTTTTAGCATTGCTTATTTTTATAGCAAAGATAGTGCTTTTTATTGTTATACCAAAAGGGAACTGAGTATTTTTATCTTGGTTATTCATCAAAAGATAGTTTTTCCATCCAAAACCAAATGTCCGAAACAGCAATTATTTATCATTTCAAAGTTGAATTTATTCAAATCATAGCCTGAAATCGTCAGATAAAATCTCGCATTGAGCATTTCCCACTTGTAATTTTAGTATTTTTCGGTTTCGGGCAAAATAGGCTCGAATTTGCTGTTTATATAATATAATAAGGTGGCATTGTCGTATATGAGCAGAAGAATAGAAAAAATCAATGTTTTTATGAAAAAAAACTTGGAAAGACTTGCAGGTATAACAAAAAAGCACTACCTTTGCATCGCATTTAGAGAAATGCTCCTTACAAAAGGATTTATGCGGCAATAGCTCAGTTGGTAGAGCACGACCTTGCCAAGGTCGGGGTCGCGAGTTCGAGTCTCGTTTGCCGCTCACATTTTGGATAAAGCCAATAGAGAATTTTCTCAATGCCCAGGTGGCGGAATTGGTAGACGCGCACGTTTCAGGTGCGTGTGCCGCAAGGCGTGCAGGTTCGAGTCCTGTTCTGGGCACGGTTTTTATCTGAGATATTTATTTGTTGGAGGGGTGGCGGAATTGGTAGACGCGCTACTTTGAGGGGGTAGTGACAATTATGTCGTGGGAGTTCGAGTCTCCTCCTCTTCACAAATAAAAAATTATTTCTTGTGCGGCAATAGCTCAGTTGGTAGAGCACGACCTTGCCAAGGTCGGGGTCGCGAGTTCGAGTCTCGTTTGCCGCTCTTTTCTTGTCCTTTTTATTTATAGAGAAACATCAAAATTAAATGAATTTATACATTAGATATTTCGATAAGGAAATTCTTGTTTATAGCGTTGAAGAAGCATTGGATTTTCTTCGTTCTATTCCAGAAGTTGATATCACCCCCAGTATGGAGAAAGACATACGTGAGTTTGCAAGCAACGATATGTTTTTCCCGAAGAGATATAAGGTTCGTCCACGCGTATATTTTATAATGATAAAGACGACCGCTCAAAACATGGATGATTTCAAGCAGAAGAAAGCTGTACGCCCAATGGTTCCAGGTATGAATGACCGCCGCGACTTGATAGCCTCTGTCACCACTAAACTTACTGAGATTCGCGAAGGATGGTATGAGGGTAGTTTGGATTTCAAGCGCGTTGTAATGGTTCCCAATACCGGCAAGCACGAATATAGAGATACCCATTTTGAGGTAAGGTGCAAAGCCGTGTCAGGCATGGACTGCTATAACCGGATGGTAGAATATCTGCGCCAGCGCGTCGACGCACGCAGCCAATTCCCTTCTGCCAAGGGTAAAAACTTTAAGTTCTCTTATTTAGGAAGATGGAAGGAGGAATGTGACTTATGAATAAAGTAATGTTGATAGGCAATGTGGGCAAAGATCCTGATGTGCGCTACTATGAGGCTGACCAGGCCGTAGCCCAAGTATCACTTGCAACCACCGAGCGCGGATACACCCTTCAAAATGGCACACAGGTGCCAGACCATACAGACTGGCACAATCTTGTCTTCTATCGCAACTTAGCCAAAATTGTCGAAAAATACGTCAAGAAGGGTGACAAGTTGTATATAGAAGGGCGCATACGTTACCGTTCGTATGACGACAAGCAGGGCAACCGTCGATATTTGACGGAGATTTTAGTGGAAAATATGGAAATGCTTACCCCGAAAACTACATCTCAGCCCACGCCCACAAGCGAACAGGGCAAGACTGATGGTGGCACTGCCTCTGCCGAAAACAACAAGGTACTTCCATTTTAATTAAGGTTATTCTGACATTGGACATTACATTTCTATCTGAAACATTAAGCGATGTACACTTGAATGCGCCATCCTTTGGCGTACTCTTTGCCTTCTTCATGGCAATAGTGCTGTTGTTTGTATCTGGGTTTGCCAGTGCTTCCGAGATAGCATTCTTCAGTTTGTCTCCTTCTGATGTATCTGAACTCGAGCAGTCAAAGACCAAGAAGGACAAGCATATAAGTATGTTGCGCGAAGACAATGAGCGCACACTGGCAACCATCCTTATCGGTAACAATTTCGTCAATGTTACCATCATCATGCTATGCAACTATGCTTTTGGCAACTTAATCAGTTTTGGCGCCAAGGCTTATTGGCTGCAGTTTATGAGCCTTACTGTCATCCTTACATTCCTGTTGCTCCTTTTCGGCGAGATTATACCCAAGGTCTACAGTCGGCAGAATCCTTTAGCATATTGCCGAGTATCAGTTGGAGGAATAATGTTCATGCGCCGGCTCTTTTGGCCGCTCGAAACGATACTGATCAAGAGCGGCATTTTCTTGGAGAAGATGGTGCACAAGGAAAACCAGCATCTGAGCATGGATGACCTGGAACAGGCATTGGAATTGACTGACAAGAATGAAATCAAGGACGAAAAGAGCATCCTGCAAGGCATCATCCGCTTTGGCGATGAGACGGCGAAGGAAATTATGACCAGCCGACAGGACATTGTCGATATAGACATTCGTAGCTCGTTTTCTGAAGTGATGTCATGTATCCTGGAAAACAACTATAGTCGCATTCCTGTCTATCAGGACAATGATGACAACATACGCGGTATTTTGTATATCAAGGATCTGCTGCCTCACGTCTCCAAGCCGGCCAATTTCAGATGGCAGAGTCTGATTCGCTCGGGTTATTTTGTTCCCGAAACCAAAAAGATAGACGACTTGTTGCGCGAATTCCAAGAAAACAAAATCCATATTGCCATTGTGGTAGATGAATTTGGCGGCACCTGCGGCTTGGTTACACTTGAGGATATTCTGGAAGAAATAGTAGGCGAAATCAATGACGAATACGATGATGACGAAAAAACGTATTCCAAGATTAATTATAATACCTATCTCTTTGAGGGTAAAACACTGCTAAGTGATTTGAGCCGAATTCTTAATGTCGATGACGACGCCTTCAGCGATGTGGAAGGCGATGCTGATACTCTGGCAGGAATGTTGCTCGAAATCAAGGGAGACTTCCTTAGCCTGCATGAACGCATAGACTACAAGAATTACACCTTTGAGGTAATGGAGCTGGAGGGCAGACGCATCAGTAGGGTAAAGGTTATCGTACACGATTTGCACAATAATTGACCATGCCACTTATAAGTATTGACGCAATCGCACCTCAATGCCATTTGGGATTGTGGCGGATAGAAGAAACCATAGACGATATAATAGCAACTGACAATCGGTTGGCTGGCGTGGTTGATAAGATTGAGCATTTCCATTCAGAATCAAGACGCAAAGAAGTGCTGGCCGTCTATGGATTATTGTTTGCCATGACAGACAATCCCTATTTACGTATTGAGCATGACGATTTGTCACGACCAGTAATCGACGGCTATCATGTCAGCATAAGCCATACCCGTGGCTATGCGGCACTGCTGCTCTCAACTCGGCACAAGGTGGCTATAGACATCGAATTCATCAGCAATAGAGTAGAGCGTGTCGCTTCCAAGTTCATCAGAAATGATGAGGTGGCAGACTCTCTCTATGCGAAACTCATCCATTGGAGCGCAAAGGAAACGATTTATAAGCTATTTGCTAACGAAAACTTGGATTTCTTTGATATGCGAATCGCCCCATTTGATCAGCGGGAAGAAGGAAATATCGAGGTAGATGACCTGAAAATAGAAAAGAAACAGTCGGTGCATTATCTTTGCAATGACAAATATGTGCTTACCTATGCAGCGATTTAGAAAACTCTGTCTGGCTATTTACCTTCTTCTGACATCAATAGCCACTCATGCGGAAAGCCGGGATACTATACAAATAATCCGTATAAATCCGCAACATTCCTTCCCCTTATCTGTCAAAGCAGGTAACTATAGTGGCATAACCTATTTGGGCAACAATGAATATCTCGTTGTCGATGACAAATCAGCATCAGATGGTTTCCATCTGTTTACTATAGAGATAGATAGCTTGACCGGAAATATTCTGTATGTATCCAATCATGGTTTTGTGTCATCGGGCATGGCCAACCGAGACGGTGAGGGGATAGCTTATATCAAGCCTATCAATTCGGTACTGATAAGCGGAGAGGCTGTTAATAGAATCTTGGAATATAGTCTGGATGGAACACCTACCGGACGAGAGGCCGAAATACCAGAAATCTTCAAGAATTCTGCTGCAAACATGGGGTTTGAAGCCTTGGGATATTCCGAGTCTATGCATCGCTTATGGACCTGTAATGAAAGCCCATTGAATGGAGATGGGGGTAGGGCTGAAGTCAACAACCCGATTGAAAACCGATTACGTTTTCAATCTTTCAGTGACTCTCTTAAGGCTATGGAGCAATACGTTTACAAAATGGACAAACCTATTGCCAGAAAACCTTCCAAGTATTATGCCATGGGCGTCTCGGCCATAACACCTCTTGCCGACGGGTCACTGCTTGTTTTGGAACGAGAATTCTACGTTCCCCCAATGCTTATGGGTAGTTTTGTAAACTGCAAGATTTATCAAGCCTGGCCCTCAATGCCTATAACGCATGATCAAGAAATCACAGCAGACGAAACACCTGTTATGGATAAATTCCTTTTGGCGGAATGGAAAACTAACATAGGACTTTTCAAACGAAATATTGCCAATTATGAAGGCATGTGCTTGGGCCCACAACTTGCCGATGGCTCGCAAGTTGTAGTCTTGGTGTCAGACTCACAGGGGCAATATGCGAATACACTAAAGGACTGGTTCAAAACCATTGTCATAAAATAGACAGTAAAATAAAAAAGTGCCAATGCAAAGCAATGGCACTTTAATATTAGTTGTAATTTACTTAATCCTGAACAGGAATCTTCTTGACACGGCGCTCATGACGACCACCTTCAAATGTGGTTGCAAAGAACTTGTTCATTATGGCTTCAGCCGTCTTGTTGTCTATAAAGCGACCAGGAAGAACCAATACATTTGCATCGTTGTGCTGACGAATAAGGCCGGCAATCTCAATACACCATGCCAATCCTGCGCGAACTGCCTGATGCTTGTTCAAGCAAATCGCCATACCTTCTCCACTGCCGCATATAGCAATGCCTGGATAAACTTCGCCACTTTCTATACCTTTAGCCAACTCGTGAGCGAAATCAGGATAGTCAACACTTGAGTCACTATATGTACCATAATCTTTGTAAGAATAACCTTTCTTCTCAAGATAATCGATAACAAACTGCTTTAATGGATAGCCTGCGTGATCGCAAGCGACTCCGACTGTCTTTACGTCCATAGTTTTAATTGTTTAGAAGTTCTTTAACTTGGTTATATACATTCTGGGCTGTGAAGCCTAACTTTTCATCCAATACCTTATAAGGAGCAGAGAATCCGAAGCTGTTAAGACCGAATACCTTGCCATTCTCACCTACAAGACCTTCAAGAGTGACAGGAAGTCCGGCTGTGAGACCAAAGCGCTTGACACCTGCGGGCAGAACCATCTGCTGGTATTCTTTGCTCTGTCGACGGAACAATCCTTCTGATGGCACGCTCACGATACGAACCTTAATGCCATCTTGGCGCAGAAGTTCTGCACCGGCCTGCAATGTTGACACTTCAGAACCGCTTGCAAGCAGCACCACATCAAACGCCTCATCTGAGCCAGCCACGATATATGCACCCTTGCGAGCTTGCTGATAATCGTTGCCTTCGGGCAAATTCTTGATTCCTTGACGTGAGAATATCAATGCTGTCGGCGTATCCATATTCTCCATTGCCATCTGCCAACATACTGTAGCCTCATTGGCATCAGCAGGACGGAATACGCGAACCGAATCCTTGCCGTGATGATTTTTCAGTTTCTCCATGAGTCTGATTTGAGCCTCTTGCTCTACTGGTTCATGGGTAGGTCCATCTTCACCGACACGGAACGCATCATGAGTCCAGATAAACTTGATTGGCACTTCCATCAATGCCGCCAATCTGACAGCAGGCTTCATATAGTCAGAGAATACGAAGAATGTTCCACATGCAGGAATGACTCCGCCATGGAGATACATACCTATACACATGCAAGCCATAGTAAGCTCGCTGACGCCTGCCTCAAAGAACGCACCTGTGAAATCGTCCTTGCTAAGATCATGTGTCTTCTTCAAGAAACCATCGGTCTTGTCGGAATTAGACAAATCGGCAGAGGAACAAATCATATTGGGTACCTGTTCGGCAAGAACGCCCAAGCAAGCCGCCGATGCTGCACGAGTAGCGATGTCTGGCTTTTGGATAAGACCACTCCAATCTATCTGAGGAGCATTGCCCGAGAACCAAGTGTCCTTAAGCTGAGCCTTATCCGGATTTTCTTCTGCCCACTTCTTTTCTGTCTTTCTACGCTCGGCAACGATTGTTCTCAATTCATTGGCCCGATTGGCATAGAGAGCTTTTACTTCGTCGAAAATAACAAATGGATCATCAGGATTTCCACCAAGAGCAGTCACCGTATTGCGGTAAGCATTCCCACCAAGGGGGGCGCCATGAGTCTTAATCGTATTTTCATAACTTGAGCCATCTTCTTTGAGGGCGCCTTTACCCATAATGGTTTTGCCGATAATAAGAGTCGGGCGATGTTGCTCAAGATTGGCCATGTCAAGTGCATGGCGAATTTCGTCGGCATCATTTCCATTGATAGTAATAACATTCCAACCCCATGCTTCGTATTTTGCTTTGGTATCTTCCTGCATTACGACTTTACATTCGGTAGAAAGCTGAATATCATTAGAATCATAGAACATGATAAGATTGTTGAGCCCGAGAAGTCCGGCCAATCTACCAGCACCTTGGGAAATCTCCTCTTCTATGCCACCATCTGAAATATAGGCATAAATCTTATGCTGCATAACGGTTTTCCCGAGACGTGCCTCCAAGAACTTTTCGGCAACTGCAGCACCCGCTGCAAATGTGTGTCCCTGACCTAACGGACCTGATGTATTCTCAATACCACGGCAGATGTCACGTTCTGGATGACCTGGAGTAGGAGAGTCCCACTGGCGGAACTGCTTCAACTCGTCTATTGTAAATTTTCCCTGTAAGGCAAGTGCAGAATATAACATGGGCGACATGTGCCCGGGATCAAGGAAGAAGCGGTCACGTCCTGTCCACGTTGCATCATCTGGATCATAAACCATATACTCGGAAAAAAGCACATTAATAAAATCTGCTCCGCCCATAGCACCTCCAGGATGGCCTGAATTAGCTTTCTCTACCATAGAAACAGCCAAAATGCGGATATTGTCGGCTGCACGGTTCATAACTTTCGTTTCGTTCATTATATAATAAAATTATATGGTCCTCATTATATCTGTCGGCACACTACTTGACTCTAAATCTGTATGCTGTATGGCTAATGTATGTCTCGCCAGGTTTGATATATGAAGATGGGAAATTAGGATTGTTCGGTGAATCGGGGTATTTCTGGCTTTCCAGGCATACCGACGCATGCTTGGGATAAGCAATGCCATGCTTTCCTTTAACTTTACCATCAAGGAAATTGCCTGTATATACTTGTACGCCAGGCTCGGTAGTGAACATTTCAAGACAAATTCCTGTATTGGGAGCATAAAGGCTTGCTGCAACTATTTTGTCGTTACCTTTGCCTTTGGTATATGTGTTCAGGCACCAATTGTGGTCATATCCTCTGGCATACTTGATTTGCTCAAAACTTGTATCACCAATCGTTTCATAAAGCGCATGGCGTTTGGTAAAATCCAATGGGGTACCATAGACAGACTTGACCTTGCCATTGGGTATAAAAGTCGAATCAATTGGGGTATAATTGTCTGCATTAATATAAAGAACCATATTTGTACCTGCCTGGCTCATATTGCCAGTCAGATTAAAATAAGAATGGTTGGTCATATTGATTACAGTCTCTCTATCAGTAGTAGCTTCGTACTTGATATCCAATACATTATCGCTTGTTAATGTATAAATGACTTTAGCGGTTACCGTTCCAGGAAAATTGTTGTCTCCATCGGGAGATACAATTGATAATTGCAGAGTACTGTCATTCGGTTGAACCGCATCATATACTTGATACTGCCATCCAGACGGACCGCCATGCAGACAGTGACCAAAGTTATTGGTCGGTAGCTGAATTGTTTTTCCGCCAACTTTAAGCTGTCCCTTATTGATTCTATTGGCATAACGGCCAATAGATGCTCCGAAATCACTGGGTGTATTGACCGTATCAGCATATTGATGAATATTGTCAAAACCCAAGACCACATCTGTCAATTGTCCAGCTTTGTTGGGTACACACAATGAAACGAGTCTTCCACCATAATTGGTGATACAGGCTTCCATACCACTTTCATTGGTCAAGGTAAACAGCTTTACGGCTTTGTTGTTGATTATGGTATCAAAATCAGCAGGGTTAAGTCCAGAGATAGTACGCTGTCCACCACCTGAGCAAGCGCAGAGGAAAACGGTTATAATTCCAATGCATAATGTTAGATTTCTGACTCTTTTCATTATTTCGTTGTTTTTAGTATTATTTCCTTTTTGGGTGTAAATATACATCTTTTTTTTTAGATAAACGGCCATTTGCAATGATTATTTTCTAATGGATACAAAAAAAGCCACTGTCCGTATAGAACAATGGCTTTTTTATAATTATTAGATGATATTATTTGCCGTAAGAACCTATGCTAAATTAGCATACTTTGTGAGCACCGTCATTGATAACGACGTTGTATACAGCTGGCTCATGACCATATTTCTCGGCAAATTTCTGCTTTGCATTAGCAATGAATGAGTCATAGATGCTGTCCTTTACCAGATTGATGGTACAGCCTCCGAAGCCACCGCCCATGATGCGACTTCCAGTGACACCATTTTCCTTAGCCAACTCATTGAGATAGTCAAGCTCCTCGCAAGAAACTTCATACTCCTTGCTAAGGCCGTCATGGGTCTCATACATCTTTTGGCCTACGGTCTCATAATCGCCTTTCTGCAAAGCATCACATACAGCAAGTACACGATCCTTTTCTCCAAGAACGAAGTGTGCGCGAGTGTAGTCTTCCATTCCTACCTCATCCTTAACCTCTTCCAATTGCTCCCAAGAACAATCACGAAGTGTCTCAAAATGAGACTCTGGATGTTTGGCGGCTATGTGTTTTACTACATTCTCGCAACTATTGCGGCGGTCGTTATATGGTGAGCCCTTGAGTTCGTGCTTAACTTTGGAATCAAGCAGCACCAATTTGTAGCCTTCTGGGTTGAAAGGGAAGTACTCGAATTCTCGAGAACGGCAATCCAAACGCATAAGTTTGCCTTCCTTACCAAATACACTTGCAAACTGGTCCATAATACCACAGTTTACACCGACATATTTATGCTCCGTAGCTTGTCCGGCGAGAGCCAAATCCCATTTGGAAACTTTATTGTCACCAAAAAGGTCATTAAGCGCAAATGCGAAACAACTCTCCAAAGCAGCAGAAGAAGACATGCCTGCACCAAGTGGTACATCTCCGTAGAAAGCAGTATTGAAACCCTTAACATCCACACCGAGGGCCTTCATTTCTTGCACGATTCCATAAATGTATCTTGCCCAAGTAGTGCGAGGACCTACGGGGTCGTTAACCTTAAATTCTACGCGATCCTTAAGGTCAATAGAGTAGCACATGACTGTATCAGTACCATTAGGGCGCACCTCTGCCATAATACCTTTATCTACAGCTCCTGGGAAGACGAAACCTCCGTTATAGTCAGTATGCTCACCAATAAGATTGATACGACCTGGAGACATATAAATGTTACCAGTTTTGCCATCAAAATGCTTGATGAAGCGGCTTCTTACTTTTTCAATATCCATAGTTTGTAAATTCAAAAAGGTTAGACAATATAATAATTGTAATGTTATTCTACAGAAATGTCTTTATTCACATTCTTTGAGCCGAGAAGTGCATAATATAAAATGTATACAGCACTCAGCAGTACTACAATAAAGCTGGAGATGTAGTTGTGAGTAAAGTCGATAACCTTAGCCTGAATAAAGATCATAACAGCAAAACCAGCAACCATCATCATGAAGGCTCCAGAGGCAGCAGCTGTATATTTTCCGAGTCCCTCAGTGGCAAGATTGAAGATACCACCCCACATAACAGAAGCACAAAGGCCAACCAACAGGAATGCAAAGATTCCGACGGGTATCTCACCCCATACCAAAGTAAGATGGGTATAGTCGATACCAGGACATTTTACCATCATGGTCTCGGGCAAAAGCATACCTGCTGCAGTAAGGATGATAGCCGCAATGCTGACGGTAGTAATCATGGACTTGGCAGAAATCTTGCCACCGATCATACCACCAACGAAACGACCAATCAGCATAAAGATAAAGTAAACAGCACCCAGTGTACCGCAATAACCTGCATCCATTCCTAATCCAGGATTAGTAGCATCTTTTGCAGCGGTAAGATAAGAGAAGATGTAAGTAGGAGGACATACCTCTACTGCACCATAAACAGCAATAGCCAACATACCGAGTTTGAAATGGCGGAAAGAATAGCAACTGTGCTCGTCTTTTGCTTCTTTAGCTTTCGCAGCTTGCTGTGGTTCTTGGATTTTAGTAAAGAATATTACGACAAAGGCAAATATGAAGATTGCCAAGGCTATAAACAATGCAGGTTGGGCGTCTGAAACCTTTGCTGTAGCTGCATCGCCGATAAGGCTACCCATAAGGATGTAAACGCATACGGCTGCGGCAGAATTGAAGACTCCACCAATCTGAACCAATTGATTTCCTCTGTTACCGCCTCCGCCAAGCAGATTAAGCATTGGATTAACTACAGCGTTAAGCATACACATGCAAAGTCCTGATACAAAGGCACCAATAAGATACACTACGAATCCGACAGAGCCGCTAAGCCACTGGACAAGTAAGCCAACGATACCCACAACCAAAGCAGCCAATGCAGTAGTCTTATAACCAAACTTCTGAATAAGCAATCCTGCAGGGATACCCATAAGGAGGTAGGCACCAAAGTTGCCATAGTTACCAACTTGGGCAAGCGATTCGCTTACTGAGAAATTGTTTTTCAGGATAACTGCCATCGGCGAACAGAGATTAGTCACAAACGCAATCATCGCAAAAAGGAAGACCATTGCCAAAATGGCAATAATACTACCTTGTTTCTTTTCTAATTTTTCCATTTTACTTGTTATTAATGATGTTATTATGATTATTCTATTGTTCTACGCCAAATTTGTATATGGTCTTCTGCGTATATTTACTTTCGGGTTTAAGCACGACAGATGGGAAATATGGGTGATTGGGGGAATCGGGGAAGTGCTGAGCTTCAAAACAGATTGCGCTACGACGGGGGAATGTAGCTCCATTCTGTCCCTTGTAGCCATCAGCCCAATTGTCTGTATAGACTTGGACACCTGGCTCTGTTGTATAAACCTCCATAGTACGACCGCTCACGGGTTCAACGATTTTTGCAGCAAAACTAAGCTCTCCTTCTTCTTTCTTATTAAGAACAAAGCAATGGTCGTAGCCAGCTCCATTCCTGATTTGCTCGTCATCGGCGTCTATGTCCTTGCCAACAACTTTGGGTGAGGTAAAATCGAATGGAGTATTTTTTACAAAACGAATTTCTCCGGTAGGAATACTCGTTTCGTCAATTGGAAGATAATAATCAGCATTTATTTGACAAATAAGATTCTCTATACTTGCAGTTGGATTAGCAATACCTGACAAAGAGAAAAAACCGTGGCTTGTAAGGTTAATGATGGTTTTCTTATTTGTAGTGGCCATATAATCGATAACAAGTTCGTTATCATCAGTAAAACTATAAACAACAGTAGTTTTAACTTCGCCTGAGAAGCCCTCTTCGCCATAAGGGCTGGTATATTCAAGAACTAAAGAGTGTTCATTCATTTGTCTGGCATCCCATACTTTAGCGTTAAATCCTTTCTTTCCGCCATGCAAGCTGTTGGGACCATTGTTTATGGGTAATTGATACTCTTTGCCATGCAACTGGAATTTGCCTTTACAAATTCTATTACCGTAGCGACCAATGAGGGTCGAAAGATAGGGTTCCGGGCTGTTGATGACATCTTGTACATTGTCATGTCCTTGTATGACATTGGCCTTTACACCATTTCTATCAGGAACCATAATTGCAACCAATGCGCCACCATAATTGGTAATAGCCACCACGTTGCCACGATTATTTTTCAGGAAGTATAAGTCTGTCTTCTTTCCATTGATTGTGGCCTGAAAGTCTTCTCGTCTCAGGCCACAGATGTGTTCTGTTTCTGTTGTGCTCATCATAAAAAGTTTTTAGTTACTTTATGTACTTGCAAAGTAAATAAAAAAAAGTGAATACCACAAAAGTCACGCCATTTATTATCGCGTTTGTTGCGTTAAAAACAATTAACAAAGCACTATGGCAATAGACGATTGGCGAAATGTACCGCTATATATAAAGAAAACGACACCAAAAGACAATTATTCTTTTGGTGTCGCGAGACAGGCAAGCAGATCAGACACAATATAACTGCTTCCACCTATAAAAACGAAATCATTGGGGACGGCAATTGCAAGCGCAGCCATATAGGCGCTCTCAACGCTATCGTAAACACGACCAACAAGTCCGTGAGCAAGCCCTTTTTGAGCAACAACCTGACTTGGAATAGCTCGATGCGTAGTTGCCTGTGACCAATAATAAATAGCATCTTTGGGCAACAACTCCATAACAGAATCAATATCCTTGTCATCAACCATTCCGAATACAATGTGCTTTTGATGACATTCTTGGTGGATAATTTGCTTTGACAAATACTTCCAACCGCCAACATTATGTCCTGTATCACATACTATCAATGGCTGGTTACACAATATTTGCCATCTTCCCATGAGGCCAGTCAGCTGAACAACATTGAGGAATCCTTTCTTCACAGCCTCAACATCCGTTATGCCTAATTCTCGGATAGCACATAGGATTGTATTTGTGTTTTTTATTTGATATTCTCCTATCAGAGCACCCGTAACGACGCCATAGTTAACCGTTTGATAGGAGATACCACCACCCTGAGATTTATCAACCGAGACAACTTCGCAAGCGTCTTCTGCAAAAATAATCTTGGAGTGTGTTTCGATTGCTTTGTGTTCAAAAACATGACGCGTTTCAGGGATTGCTTCCCCTATGACGACAGGCGTATTGGGCTTGATTATCCCCGCTTTCTCCGCTGCAATCTGAGGCAATGTTTCACCAAGGAATTGGGTATGGTCTTTGCTTATATTAGTAATGATTGACAATATTGGAGTTACTATATTTGTACAATCAAGACGCCCACCAAGGCCTACCTCGACAACGGCGTAATCAACATGCTTCTCCGCAAAGTACTTGAAGGCCATTGCTGTGGTTAGCTCGAAAAACGAAGGATGAAGGGGTGTGAAGAAATTCTTTTCCTTGTCGACAAAGTCCACCACATACTCTTCGGGTATCATTTCGCCATTTACCCGGATACGTTCTCTGAAATCTACCAAATGCGGAGATGTATATAGTCCGACATTATATCCCATAGCTTGCAATATTGCAGCAAGCGTATGAGAACAAGAACCTTTACCGTTAGTTCCCGCAATATGAATAATCTTATAGTGCTGATGCGGGTGACCAAAGTGTTTGTCAAGCGCATGAGTATTATCCAGACCTTCTTTATATGCAGATGCACCCACATGTTCGAAAACAGGGGTGCATTCATATAGATAATTAACAGTTTCCCGATAGTTCATAACACCTTAACTGAAATAGTTTTTGAACTTGTCAAAAATCGATTTCTTAGTACTTGCGTCTCCTTTGAAATTATCACTGTCACGCATACTTTCAATTGCAGCGCGTTCCTGCTTACTCAAGGCTTTCGGAACATAAACACTGATATTGACAACCAAGTCGCCATGACCTGTTCCATATCCTTGTACATGAGGCAGTCCCTTCCCGCGCAAGCGCAGTGTCTTACCTGGCTGGGTACCAGGCTCAATCTTGATTTTTACTTTACTTCCTTCAATAGTAGGGATTGAGACTTCACCACCAAGTGCAGCTGTAGGAAAATCGAGCAGAAGGTTATAGATGACATCTTGACCGTCACGGACGAATGTATCGTTTTCCTCTTCTTTGATGTAGACTTGAATATCGCCGTTTATTCCATTATGTGGACCGGCATTTCCTTTACCAGAGACATTTACGACCATTCCTTCTGCGACTCCAGCAGGGATGTTGATTTCAACGACTTCTTCGCCTTTTTCGACGCCGGTGCCGTTACATGCCTTACATTTATTCTTGATAACAGAACCCTCGCCATGACATGTTGGGCAGTCCGTTTGGGTCTGCATCATGCCCAGCATCGTACGAACTGTTTTTACGACATAGCCTCGACCTTGACAAGTCGGACAAGTCGTATTGCCACTTCCATCCGCGGCGCCTGTTCCATGGCAATGGCTGCATGTAATGTCCTTCTTTACCTTGAACTTCTTTGTTACGCCTGTCGATATCTCCAGAAGCGAAAGCCTTACAGTGAGTCTCAAGTCAGTACCCCTGTATTGCGGACGACCTCCACCGAATCCACCAAAGCCGCCGGCATGTCCTCCAAACACATCGCCAAACATAGAGAAGATATCATCCATAGAGAATCCTCCACCGAATCCTCCGGCACTTCCGAATCCGCCACCAGGTGCGTTAAATCCGAACTGGTCGTATTGTTGTCTCTTCTGTGAATCGTGAAGAACATCATAAGCCTCTGCCGCTTCTTTGAATTTTTCTTCAGCTTCAGCATTATCTGGATTTCTGTCGGGGTGATACTTTATAGCCAACTTACGATAAGCGGCTTTAATCTCGCTTTCAGTTGCGTTTTTGCTAACGCCCAGCACCTCATAATAGTCGCGCTTTGCCATACGTTAATATAATAATGTATTAATCGCCAACAGCAACTTTGGCATGTCGTATCACTTTATCGTTCAGCATATAGCCAGTCTGGGTACAGTCAACGACCTTACCCTTCTTGTCATCGCCCATACCAGGGACTTTGGCTATAGCTTCATGGAAATCCACATCAAAATCAGAGTTTTCCGTTTCAATGCGCTTAAGACCAAGCCCTTCGAGAGTCTTATGCAGCTTCTGGTCGATAAGTTCCCAGCCTTCTTCAAGAGCCTCTTTAGTTTCTATTTTGGTAGCATTGGTTATAGCTCTTTCCATATCATCAAGAACAGGAAGAATTGCAGTGATAACCTTTTCTCCACCATTAAGAATCAATTCAGCTTTCTCTCTGATGGTACGTTTCTTATAATTCTCGAATTCGGCCAAGGTACGCAGATATTTGTCTTTAGTTTCGGCCAGTTCCTTATTAAGAGCATCTAAAGATTCTTTTGCATCTTCTTCAGAACTCTCTGTTGAGGTATTCTTAGAGTCATCAGCAGCCTGAGAAGAGATGGTATCTTTAGCCTCTGATGACGTTTCTTCGTTAACTTTGTTTTCTTTTACTTCACTCATAATACTTATCTTTTATTACTTTTGGAATAACAAAAAGCATGCCAAACACTACTCTGCGTAGAGTTTTGCCTTGAGTTCTTTGATTTGCTCATCATGAATATATTCATCATAGCTCATCAGTTTGTCTATTATTCCATTAGGTGTAAGTTCAATGATGCGATCAGCTACAGTTTCAATAAACTCGTGGTCATGTGAACTGAAAATGATATTTCCCTTGAACGAAGTAAGATTATTGTTAAATGCCTGAATACTCTCAAGGTCCAAATGGTTGGTAGGTGTGTCAAGTATGAGACAGTTGGCATTACGCAACTGCATGCGTGCAATCATACATCTCATCTTTTCGCCTCCCGAAAGAACATTTACCTTCTTCATTACTTCTTCACCAGAGAACAGCATTCTTCCCAAATAGGCCTTCATCTGAACCTCATTGCCAGGTCCGTACTGCGACAGCCAGTCCACCAAATTCATATCGCTCTGGAAGAATTCGGTATTGTCCAAGGGCAAGTAGGCAGTTGTTATTGTGATGCCCCATTTGAAGGTACCTGCATCAGCCTCTTTATTACCGTTCACAATCTCAAAGAGCGCAGTCATTGCCTTCGGATTGCGTGACAAGAACACAACTTTCTGTCCCTTTTCTATATTGAAGCTGACATTGTCAAACAACACGTTACCATCGTTGTCTGTAGCTTTCAGCCCCTCGACTTCGAGTATCTGATTTCCGGGTTCACGTTCCATCTGGAAAATGATACCTGGGTATTTACGGCTTGAAGGACGGATTTCCTCCACATTAAGTTTTTCAAGCATCTTTTTACGTGATGTAGTCTGCTTGCTTTTGGCCACGTTCGCGGAGAAACGACGGATGAACTCCTCCAACTGCTTCTTTTTCTCTTCAGCCTTCATGCGCTGGTTCTGGGCTTGGCGAAGAGCCAACTGTGAACTCATATACCAGAAACTATAGTTACCAGAAAAAACGGTAACCTTACCGAAGTCAATGTCTATAGTCTGAGTTGAGACAGAGTCAAGGAAGTGACGGTCGTGCGATACGACTAAGACTGTCTGACGTTCGTCGATTTCACTCAAATAGTCTTCCAACCATTCTACAGTATCCAAATCGAGGTCATTGGTAGGCTCATCGAGAAGAAGATTCTCAGGATGGCCAAACAAGGCCTTAGCCAACATAACTCTTACCTTTTCATTATTGGCAAGTTCAGCCATCTGCTTTTGGTGCAAGTTTTCCTTGATGCCCAAGTTCTGGAGCAATTGAGCCGCATCAGATTCAGCCTCCCAACCATTCATTTCAGCAAACTTCAATTCCAGATCAGCTGCTTTATTGCCATCTTCCTCTGTCATTTCCGGCTTAGAGTAGAGACGCTCACGCTCTTTCATGTTTTCCCAAAGGGGCTGATGCCCCATGAGTACAGTGTCCATTACGCTGTAGTCATCATATTTGAAGTGGTCCTGTTCAAGAACGCTGAGGCGTTCACCAGGACCAAGTTCTACAGTTCCCTTGTTGGGCTCCAAATCGCCGCTGATGGCGCGCAACAGCGTTGACTTGCCGGCACCATTGGCACCAATAACACCATAAATGTTTCCTGGAGTAAATTTGATATTGACGTCTTTGTACAATACTCGTTTGCCAAACTGAATGGCAAGATTGGTAAGCGTTATCATCTTTTGTATATACCTTATTTATAATTTAGTGTGCAAAGTTACAAAAACTCTTGGGTAGAACAAAATATATATGCTCGTTTTTTATAACGACCCACATGCAACGTGTTAAAAACGACCACAAATCCCATTCGGTCAGCACTTGTCATTTTGCCAATGCCAGCTTTAAGTATTTTGAAGTATATCCTAATTTGCAATCTGCCACTTGTTCGGGAGTTCCGGTTACGAGCACCCTGCCTCCGTTTCGACCACCTTCAGGACCCATATCGATTATATAATCAGCCAATTTAATGACATCAAGATTATGCTCGATAATTATAACTGTATTACCCTTGTCGACAAGTTTCTCTATTACATTCATTAATATTCGGATGTCTTCAAAATGCAATCCGGTAGTTGGCTCATCCAATATATACAGAGTTTTTCCAGTATCCCGTTTAGCCAACTCGGTTGCGAGTTTAACACGCTGGCTCTCTCCACCAGAGAGGGTAGTGCTTGACTGTCCCAACTTGATATAATCCAGTCCGACGTCTTGCAGCGTCTTGATTTTAGGCAAAATTGATGGAACGTTCTCAAAGAACTCTACCGCCTGGCCTATGGTCATATCCAAAACATCTGCAATGGACTTGCCCTTATATCTTACTTCCAGAGTCTCACGATTGTACCTCTTGCCATGGCAGGTCTCGCATGGCACCATCACGTCTGGCAAGAAGTTCATTTCTATTGTTTTGTATCCATTTCCTCCACAAGTTTCACATCTGCCGCCTTTAACATTGAATGAGAAGCGACCAGGCTTGTAACCACGAATCTTAGCTTCGGGGAGCCCCACAAACAAGGTGCGGATATCGGAGAATACACCGGTGTAAGTCGCTGGGTTGCTTCGCGGTGTACGACCAATGGGGCTTTGGTCAACAGTTACCACTTTGTCCAGATATTCTAACCCTTCGATAGAAGAGTAGGGCATAGGCTTCTTTAATGCCCGATAAAAATGATGCGCCAATATGGGTTGAAGAGTCTCGTTTACCAGTGTAGATTTACCAGAACCACTGACACCGGTAACAACAGTAAGGACACCAAGAGGGAACTCGACATCAACATTTTTCAGATTGTTGCCAGTACATCCGTGCAATACTATCGCCTTGCCATTAGGCCGACGACGTTGAGCTGGTATCTGTATACTCTGGATTCCATTCAGATAATTGGCCGTGATTGTATCGCGGTGAAGCATTTCTTCGGGCGTACCCTGAAACACCACTTGACCACCCTTACGCCCAGCTTTGGGACCGATGTCAATTATCCAATCAGCCGCTCTCATCATATCTTCATCATGCTCGACAACGATTACAGTATTCCCCAGATCACGCAGTTCTTTAAGCGAATTGATGAGCCGCTGATTATCACGCTGATGAAGGCCGATACTTGGCTCATCAAGAATATACAGAACATTGACAAGCCTTGTTCCGATTTGCGTGGCCAGCCTTATGCGCTGGCTTTCTCCACCAGAGAGGGTTGCCGACTGACGATTAAGCGACAGATAGTCAAGGCCCACATTTAATAAAAAGCCAACACGAGTACGTAGTTCTTTTATTATTTCGCTGGCTATTATTTTTTGATTTGTCGACAGGCCCTCAGCCATA
This sequence comes from Prevotella sp. P5-64, assembly GCF_002251285.1. NCBI lineage: Bacteria > Pseudomonadati > Bacteroidota > Bacteroidia > Bacteroidales > Prevotellaceae > Prevotella > Prevotella sp. P5-64. Next base: position 6,043 of record NZ_NPJK01000013.1, on the reverse strand, counting down.
TTAGATAGCCACTCTGCCAATTCATTCAAATCCAGATTGGCGACTTCAGAGATATTCCGGTCGCCAATCTTGTATGAGAGGGATTCCCTTTTGAGTCTTAATCCATGGCACTCGGGACATACGTTTGTGGCCAGGAACTGTTCAGCCCACTTTTGTCCTGCCGATGTGTCATCATTATCCATGATGTCACGCAAGTATTTGATGATACCATCAAAGGTGACAAAGTAATCACTTGATGTATGAACCACTTCTTTAGGAATTTTCAGGTTTTCCATTGTTCCATAGAGAATTTCGTCCATGGCTTCCTGTGGGACATCACATACGGGCGTCTTCAAGTTACAGTCGTATTTTTGCAGGATAGCATCAATCTGCCAAAATACCATTTGGTTCTTATATTTGCCCAAGGGAGATATTGCTCCATCACGGATAGACAGCTTGTCATCGGGTATTACCTTGTTTAAATCTATTTCGTTGACCACACCCAAACCTTTGCATCGCGGGCAGGCGCCTTCAGGAGAATTAAACGAAAAGATATTTGGAGCCGGTTCACCATACGACAACCCGGTTACAGGGTCCATAAGACGCTTGGAGTAATTCTTGATGCTATTATCGTGTTCGTCAAAAATCATTAGCGTGCCGTCGCCTTGGCGCATCGCTATCTGCACACTTTTCTTGAGCCGTTCGTCGTCTTTACCACGTACTTTCAGTTTGTCGACAACCACCTCGATGTTATGATTCTTGTATCGGTCAACCTTCATGCCACGCTCAATCTCCTTTATCTCTCCATCTACGCGTATATAGAGGTATCCTTTACGCCGCATGCTTTCAAAGAGTTCGCGATAATGTCCTTTGCGTTGACGGACCAAGGGGGCGAGGATGAAGATGCGATGGTCGATATACTGTTCGAGTATCATTTCCATCACCTGCTCCTCTGTATATTTTACCATTTTCTCTCCCGACAAATAACTATATGCCGTACCAGCCCTTGCATAGAGCAGACGCAGATAATCGTATATTTCGGTAGTAGTTCCGACCGTTGAGCGGGGATTCTTGTTGGTGGTCTTTTGTTCAATGCTGATTACAGGGCTTAAACCGGTAATTTTATCCACGTCGGGGCGTTCTATATTGCCCAAAAAATTGCGTGCGTATGCCGAAAAGGTTTCGATATATCTCCGCTGACCCTCTGCATATATGGTATCAAAGGCCAACGAAGACTTGCCAGAACCCGACAAGCCTGTTATTACTGTGAGTGAGTTGCGGGGAATTGTGACATCCACATCCTTGAGATTGTGCACGCGTGCCCCCCATACATTTATAGTTTCTTTCTTATCTTTCATCGGTCTGAAGATATCTTCTTTAATGTTCGGTTTCGATGTAATCACGCATGAGATTTACATCCTTCTTGATATTGAATACGCGGCCGTCTGCACCGCGTGCCTTGACGACGCAGTAGTATGTTCCGGTTTTCATATCCTTTCCTTTGAATGTGCCGTCCCAGCCACCTGCCGGATCATTCCATTCATACAGTTTCTGGCCCCAGCGGTTGATAATAATAGCCTTAAACTCTACAATACTCTGATATCCAGGCTTGGCGCGATAGATATCATTTATACCATCTCCATTGGGAGAGAAAGCGTTTGGAAATTCGAGTTTGCTTTCGTAGACGGTTACCGTGAAGCGGGCCTCACGCCAATAGTCAGCTTCGTATCTGACCGTGTCTGCCCCGAGGGTAAACACCGTGTAGCATACCACATGATTGACTCCCGATTCGGCAAATATGTATTCTGTATCTTCTTCATATCTCACAAGATATGGCTCATTCTCTTTACCTTCTTTGAAGAAGCGCCATTCGTAATGCGCCGTCCATCCATCCGCATCAGAGGGGTTGAGCTTGAAGGTCGCTTTTATAGGCGCCGAACCAGAGAAATAACTGTCCGTACTCTCGTTGCCAGCAGCATCTGTAAATACAACCGAAGGGGCGATTGATGGCATTCCTGGTGTAGCATAGACGGGACCAAATATGCCAAGTGTTAGCAATAAAAAAACTAATTTTGCTATCTTCATTGTGTATGAACTTAAAAATAGATAGCAAAGTTAACAAAAAGTTTAGAGTTTTGGGAGTGAAGTAATAGTTTTTTTGTATTTTTGCAAATGGAAATAATCATAAAGATAATGAATAAACGTTTGTTACGCTATATTTTGCTGCCCATGCTCCTTATGGCGTGTGCCGTCTGCGATGCCCAGATAAACAATTGGCAAGACTTGTACAAGGCCAAGAAGAAAGATACCATCTATGGCATTGCCCATAAATACGGCATCACCGTTGACCAGCTGATGGAGGCCAATCCTGACATGAAAAAGGACGGCTATCAGTTGAAGAAGGGCGACATTGTGTTCATCCCCTTTGTATCACAGCCCAAAGAGGTACAGCAACCATCCAAGAAGAGCACCGAGAAAGACATCGATATACGCTCGAGAGCCATTAGAATAGGCATGATGCTGCCTCTGCACAATGTTGATGGCGACGGCAAACGCATGACTGAGTATTACCGAGGTTTCCTTTTGGCATGCGAGCAGATGAAAGCCCAAAATATCTCAGTTGATATCCACGCATGGAATGTACCGATAGATGCGGATATACGCCAGACTTTGCTCGACAAGGGCGCCCAGAATTGTGATATCATCTTTGGCCCGCTGTATTCCAATCAGGTCAAGTATCTTGCCGAATTCTGCAAGACATATAAGATTAAGATGGTTATCCCATTTTCCATCACTGGCGACGAGGTGAAACACAATAGCCAGATTTTCCAAGTTTACCAGTCGCCCGAGCGTCTCAACGAGAAGGCTATCTATGCCTTTATGGAACGTTTCCCCAAGCACCACGCCATTTTTGTAGATTGCAATGACAGCACCAGCAAGAAGGGCATTTTCACATTCGGTTTGAGAAAGCAGCTGGATAGCAAAGGCATCAAGTACAGCATTACCAATATCAAATCATCTGAACAGCAGTTCGGTAAGGCATTCAGCCGTACTCTCCCCAATGTAGTTGTACTTAATTCGGGACGGTCTCCAGAACTTAATGTTGTTTTTGCCAAACTCAATGGTCTGAAGATGACAGCACCCAATGTCCAGATTTCCGTCTTTGGCTATACTGAGTGGCTTATGTACACCAAATACAATCTTGCCAATTATTATCAGTTTGATGCATATATCCCTACCACTTTCTATTACAATCCTTTGTCCGAATCGACCCAGCAGATAGAAGCCCTTTATCGACAGTGGTTCAAGACCGAGACCATCCAGGCACTCCCCAAGTTTGCCTTGACCGGTTACGACCATGCCATATATTTCATCAATGGATTGCACAAATACGGACAGAGCTTTTCCGGAACAAAAAAGCAACAAGTCATGAAACCCATTCAGACACAGTTGTACTTTGACAAGAACACTAACGGAGGTATGGAGAATGCCTGTTTCCAGTTAATTCACTATAAAAACGACCAAACGATAGAATCTATAACATATTAATGAAGAAGTTATATTTGATTTTAAGTTTAGCCATGATGCCGTTTCTTTCCGTCATGTCGCAGATAGGCGAACATCGGAACGATTTCACATTGGGCGTCAATGGCGGATATATCCTGAGCAATGTCAGTTTTACCCCTAAGGTGACTCAAGGTTATCATGGCGGCCTTACAGGTGGTTTGTCCATGCGCTATGTATGCGAAAAATATTTCAAGACCATTGCTTCAGTATATGCAGAGGTCAACTATTCGCAGTTGGGATGGAAGGAGGATATTCTTGACATCAACAACCAGGCTGTAATCAATCCCGTCACAGGATTGGCAGAAAACTATAGCCGTACTATCAACTATGTACAGGTCCCCATATTGGCCCATTTGGCATGGGGAAAGGAATACAAGGGCGTCAGTTTCTTTGTGAATTTGGGTCCACAATTTGGGTTCTATCTCAGCGAGAAGACCAAAAGCAACTTTAATGTTAAGGATTGCAATATGAATGACCGCGTTTCGACCGTGGTTGCACAAGATACAATGGCCGTAGAAAACAAGTTTGATTATGGCATTGCCGTCGGAGCAGGCATGGAGTACACCGTGCCCAAGGTAGGGCATTTCCTGATAGAGGCCCGATACTACTATGGACTCGGCAACATATACGGCGACTCCAAGCGCGATTACTTTGGCAGTTCCAACTTTGGCAATATAATCATCAAGGCTGCTTATCTGTTTGATATAACCAAAACCAAAAAATAATAATTATGTTTGAAGGACAACCTAAAGGTCTTTATGCGTTGGCTCTTGCCAACACCGGCGAGCGATTCGGTTATTACACCATGCTTGCCATCTTTGCCCTGTTTATGCAGGCTAAGTTCGGATGGACAGAGTCACAAGCCGGACAGGTTTATGCCATATTCCTGGCAGTAGTTTATTTTGCTCCGCTCTTTGGCGGTATGATAGCCGACAAGATTGGCTATGGCAAGTGCGTAACCATTGGTTTTGCCACAATGTTCCTCGGCTATCTGGGTCTTGCCATCCCCACAGAGGCCGATACTATCGGACAGATTTCCATGTTTGGCGGACTGGCTTGCGTGTCATTGGGTACCGGCTTGTTCAAAGGCAATCTCCAGGTATTGGTAGGTAACCTCTACGACGACCCCAAGTACTCATCACGTCGTGATTCGGCCTTCAGCCTTTTCTATATGGCTATCAATATCGGTGCAATGTTTGCCCCCTCAATGGCTAAATGGATTACCAACGTATATCTGTCTCACTATGGCTTACAATATAACGCAGCAAACACTGACCCCAGTTATCTCCAGGCCCTCTCTGGCGCATACGGTCTTTGCTTTGGTGTAGCCTGTATCTCTCTGATTCTGTCAGCTGTCATCTATTTCGCCTTCCGCGGATGGTTCAAGCATGCCGATGTTACTGCCAAGCAGGCCAAGGAGCAGGCTGTAGCCGTAGAGGAGTTGACTCCCAAGCAGACCAAAGACCGCATCGTGGCATTGCTGCTCGTCTTTGCCGTGGTTATCTTCTTCTGGATGGCATTCCACCAGAACGGTTCGGCTCTTACATTCTTTGCGAAGAAGTATACCGACTTGACTGTTAGCGGCACTATGCGCATCGGATTCAACATCTTCAGTTTGGCTCTTATCGCCATCTCTGTTTATACCGGTTTTGCAACATTCCAATCCAAGTCTACTCGCAGTCGTGCTATCTGTGGTGTCGCTACCGTTCTGCTGCTCTCTGGAGCCTACGCTCTCTATGCAGTAATGGACAATCCTACATACGCACAGCCATCAGACTTCCAGCAGTTCAATCCATTCTTCGTAGTAGCACTCACCCCATTCAGCATGGCATTCTTCGGCGCTCTTGCCAACAAGGGCAAAGAGGTTAGCGCACCAACCCGTATCGCATGGGGTATGCTTGTGGCCGCTCTTGGATTTGGCGTCATCACCATGGCATCTACCGACCTTATTTCGCCGATGTCATTGGGCGACAAGACCCAGAGCATACTGTCTCCAGGATGGCTCATCTCTACCTACTTTACCCTTACACTGGCAGAGCTGTTGCTGTCGCCTATGGGCATCTCATTTGTTTCCAAGGTTGCACCTCCTAAGTATAAGGGCCTTATGATGGGTGGATGGTTTGTTGCCACAGCCATTGGTAACTACCTGAGCTCAATCCCATCTATGTTGTGGAACAGAATACCACTGATGTACAACTGGGGTATCCTCATCGCGCTTTGTCTCGTCAGCGCATTGGTAATGTTTGCATTGCTCAAGAAGCTGAAGGAAATGACAGCATAGGCAGATAGATTATTTACTATTAAAGGCTGATTTCTAAACGTATAGAAATCAGCCTTTAACCCAAATCGGTCATTAGAAAAAGTTTCTTGTCATTTTCTAATGACCGCCATTAGAAAAACAGCTTTGTATATGCTTGATTTATAAATATTTACTAACTTTACCACGAAAAAAAGAATATACTCCGATGCGAAACTGTGACATAAAGTTTGTAAATAA